>JAIRKY010000133.1 GCA_031259755.1 Mediterranea sp. (in: CFB group bacteria)
TTATATCTAAACAGGATGGAAGTGTTACGGGAGAATTTCAAATTCCATTTAAAGAGAAGATACAATTGGAAGTGGAATTTGAAATGAATAATGCGAGTTATACAACAAGACCCGACACCTATAATCCAATACTTCCATACTTTGACAATTGTATACTGACAGAACAATCATCCGATACAGTGTACAACTATTCGCCCGACCATGTGATGACGCCCTTTATCAT
Organism: Mediterranea sp. (in: CFB group bacteria); assembly: GCA_031259755.1. GTDB lineage: Bacteria > Bacteroidota > Bacteroidia > Bacteroidales > Bacteroidaceae > Bacteroides. The sequence continues at coordinate 224 of JAIRKY010000133.1, forward strand.
AAGAACTCCGCCTGTTCATTCCATGAACCTTGTGTCATTTCTTTTTCCAAGTCTTTTTACCGACCGTTATTATTTCATGGATGCGGCAAAAAAAGAAATTGACATAAGTAAAGACGAGTGGTTCCCGTCGACTCATATCATGTACGACAAACAGGAAAAAGCCATTTTCGAATATACCGTATACAATGATGATTATACGGATAAAAGAACTGTAAATATTAACAGGTCGGTCCCTGTTATAAATGAAGAAGTAGCGGCCTGGCTATCTTTACAAGCCACCGATCTGATTGAAGATTACGAGAAAGGGAAACTGAAAGGCCGTTTAAAAGAAATTGCCGCCGGACTGAACGAAGAATCCAATCCGGTGATCATGCTGTTAAAGCATAAAAAACAATAATTGAATAATGAATATAATAAATTAAGACACGTGAAAATTGATTTCGAAAAGATGGGGGGCTTGGTTCCCGCCATTATTCAAGACGATAAGACCGGCAAAGTGTTGATGCTTGGTTTCATGAATGAAGAAGCCCTTGCAAAAACAAAGGAGACGGGAAAAGTAACGTTCTTCAGCCGAACAAGAAATCGTTTGTGGACAAAAGGCGAAACGAGTGGGAACACCCTGCAAGTGACAAATATATTGCTGGATTGCGACAAAGATACGTTGTTGGTGAAAGCCTGCCCGTCGGGTCCGGTTTGCCATACGGGAAACGATACTTGTTTTAGCGAACGAAACGCCCCGGAAGATATCCTGTTCTTGAAACAGCTACAAAATGTCATCGAACAGCGCAGGCAGGAGATGCCGGAAGGCTCCTACACCACCACCTTGTTTATGAAAGGCGTCAACCGCATGGCTCAAAAAGTAGGAGAAGAAGCCGTAGAAACTGTGATAGAAGCGACAAACGGGACAGAAGAACGGTTCGTATACGAAGCCGCCGATCTGATATATCACCTGATGGTATTGCTTACAAGTAAAGGACTTCACTTGGAAGACCTTTGCCGCGAATTAATGAAGAGGCATAAAGGATAAAAAGTATGGAAAAAGAACCCTTGTTATTGCAATTGGAGCATATCGACATCCAACGAGATGAAAATGTTATTTTGCGCAATGCATCCTTGACGCTCCGTGACGGCGAGTTTGTGTATGTCATCGGGAAGGTTGGCTCAGGGAAAAGCAGCCTGCTCAAATCGCTGTATTGCGAAATACCCATCATTCACGGTAAAGCCCGGTTGATGGAATATAATCTGCGCAGAATGAAATACAAGGAGATTCCTTTTCTGCGCAGGAAATTAGGTATCGTCTTCCAGGATTTCCAATTGCTGACAGACCGCACAGTGAATAGTAACCTGGAATTTGTTCTGAAAGCGACCGGTTGGACGAGAAAGGACGAAATAGACACACGCATCAACGACGTGCTTAATCAGGTAGGTATGCCGAATAAAGGCTATAAAAGACCGCATGAATTGTCGGGCGGCGAACAGCAACGCATCGTCATTGCCCGCGCCCTGTTAAATGATCCCAAGCTGATATTGGCCGACGAACCGACTGGCAACCTGGATCCGGAAACAAGCTCCCAGATTGTACAACTTCTGCACGATATTTGCCGCCGGGGAACGGCTGTCATCATGACAACACATAACTACAATATGGTGCACAACTTCCCTGCCCGTATCGTAAAGTGCGAGAATGGTGTCTTAAGTGATGTGGAAGAATGAAATTTTGTATAACTTTGTCTGCTTGAAAATGAAAATAATTTAACACAGTAACAAACACAGCGTAAGAAAATGAAAGTTTTAAAGTTTGGCGGCACTTCGGTTGGTTCGGCACAGCGAATGAAAGATGTGGCGGATCTGATTAAAGGAGACCGCAATATTGTTGTATTATCCGCCATGTCGGGAACGACTAACTCCTTAGTCGAGATTTCAGAGTATTTATACAGGAAAAACCCTGACGGAGCCTGTGAGATTATTAATAAACTCGCGATAAAATATTACGAGCACATAGAACAACTCTATCGCACCTCTGAATACAAACAGAGAGCCAAAGAACTGATATCCTATCATTTTGACTATATACGCACGTTTACGAAAGACCTCTTTACCTTGTTTGAAGAACGAGTGGTACTGGCGCAAGGAGAGTTGCTTTCTACCGGAATGATGAACCTCTTCCTCAGCGAGTCGGGCGTCAACTCCGTTATCCTTCCCGCCCTGGACTATATGCGTACGAATAAGAATGCAGAACCCGACCCCATCTATATCAAGGAAAAACTGAACAAACTGATAAGTGAAAACAGCGATGCCCACCTCTATCTTACCCAAGGTTACATCTGCCGCAACGCTTACGGAGAGATAGACAACCTGCAACGGGGAGGAAGCGATTATACCGCTTCCCTGATAGGCGCCGCCATACATGCCGAAGAAGTCCAGATATGGACAGACATTGACGGGATGCACAATAACGACCCTCGTTTCGTAGAGAATACATCTCCCGTACGCCATCTCCACTTTG
>JAIRKY010000096.1 GCA_031259755.1 Mediterranea sp. (in: CFB group bacteria)
GGTTTGACAATTACAGGAGGCTTTGTAGAAACTATGAACTCACATTTGATTCAGCGGAGGAAATGGTCAAAATTGCTGCCATAAGATTACTACTGAATAAAATTTAAACAAGCTCTAAACGTTTCATAAAATAACGTGAGTTCGACATAAGATTTCTAAAGGTATTAAAAGAATAGGAACAAAAATAAAGAAGTTGTCATTCCCTTGTAATACGAATGTAACGGGAAGTACGCGGAATAATTCATATCTTTGCCATAATAAGGATATTTTTGATTTAAACAGAATATAATCTATGGTAAAGTTTTTAGAGTCGGAGTTGGAACTACTCAAGAAAGAAGTAAGCGAAATGTGGACATTGGTTTATAATCAATTAGACAGAGCGGGAGAGGCGGTATTAACGTTTGATAAAGAACTGGCCGGACAGGTGAAAGTGCGCGAAAGAAGGGTGGACGCTTTTGAGCTGAAGATTGATAGTGATATTGAAGATGTTATTGCCCTGTATAATCCTGTAGGTATTGATTTGCGTTTTGTGCTGGCTATGCTAAAGATCAACTCTAATTTGGAGCGGCTGGGCGATTTTGCCGAAGGTATTGTTCGCTTCGTATTGGATTCGGAAGAACCGGTACTCGATGCCGAATTATTGAAGCGTTTGCGTTTGGAAGAGATAGTAGCTGAAGTACTTTCTATGCTCGAGGTCACTAAGCGGGCATTGAATGAAGAAAGTATGGAATTGGCGACTTCTGTCTTTACGAAAGATAATCTTGTCGACAAGATAAACGCTTGTGTAGCTCCTGTACTTGCCGAATATTTAAAAGAACATCCGGATAATCTGTTGACTTGTCTGAATCTGGTGAGCGTATTCCGTAAGTTGGAGCGGGCAGGAGACCATATTACGAATATCGCGGAAGAAATCGTATTCTTTATCGACGCTAAGGTTCTCAAGCATAGCGGTGAGACCGATGAAGGCTATCCGACAAGCAGGAAATGATTGTTTTTTCAACTGTTCATCGGGACTATCCATAATTTTGTGTAAATGCAAAATTATGGATAGTCCCCAATTAAAAAAGAAATCGCATTAGCCAAACAGGAGAACAGGAAACATGTTCGCTTCGCTCTGAATGACGGATTTTAAATATTACGTTGATTTATGCAATTATTACGTTGTTATTTTTTGTGGGATACGGAATCTTGCGGATATTGCAATTATAATATTCTATTCCTGATTGGTTTCATCACAAAGCTAAACTCATGATCACCGTGGTGTAAGCGATATGGTTCAAGAGGTAGCGCTCCCCAACTGTTTATACAACCTAAGCCCATTTGCGCCTTATCGATACACAGGTTTACATAGTCCACCGGTTTCACTTCGGGCGAATGGCGTTGATGCTTACGCGCTCCGTCGTCCAATGACTCGATGCTATAGTTTAACGCCGAAGCAGAGAAAGGAGCATCGGCAACAAACTGCAATCCATAACCCCCTGTGTTTATTTGTCTCCACCAGCGGATATCGGTTCTCGTTCCGGTTTCCTGAGGACGGATATAAGGATAGAATTGCTCGGCTACGGTCTGGCGATAACGGCCAAGATCAGTCGCGTGGTTACGGTCGGAATAATTCTCGATCGGTCCACGTCCGTAGTAGTCGATCCTGTCGAATTCCTGCGGCATTTGCATCCGCATGCCGAAACGGAACATATCGGAGACTTCGGCTGTTTTATCGGCCGTCATCTTTTGAGTGACTTTCACCGCGCCTTGATTATTGACAACATACGTCAATGAAAGTTTTGCCGATACGGAAAGCATGTCATATTCCGCACGTACAGTAATCCCGCCGTTTGCCGATTCGTGCTTCAAAGAAGTCAGTTTCATTTCCGGATTCAACCATACGCGGTATTTGTTCTGCAAGTTCGCACCCATATCATTATCTGTCGGAGCGCGCCAGAAGTTCGGCGTAAGTTGTCCGCCATCATGGATAAGCTCGCGGCCTTCTATCCGGTATTTGCACAAGAAACCATTCCACTTGTTGAAGTTAAGGACAAACTGTTCGCCTTCGACGATCAAATAATTACGGTCGTTATCCTTAACCACCGGAGCGACTACCGCCAGGTTCGTTTCCACAACATTCTTCAATTCAAGTTCGGGCGCCGTGTATGGACGGATCGTTATCTGATCCTTTGCTACGGCATATCCGGCAGGAAGAAGCGTTTCTCCTTTCTTTAATTTGTAGGCCACATTGAGCAGTAACTCTTTACTTTTACAGATATTCGCGGCCTGAATATCCAGCTTGACTTTCGCCGTTTGTTGAGGAGCCGCTTTCAACTCATTCACAATGCCGGTTTGGACAACCTCGCCGTTGGCCAGCAATTGCCATTCCATATAATAGGCGGAGAGATCGCGGAAGAAGTTCTCGTTATAGATATTGAGTTCTCCATTTTCAAGATCGGCGGGAGTCGTCAGGATAGATTGATAGCTATACCCCACCTCATACGTATGCGGATTCGGAACACGGTCGGGACTGATCAAGCCATTATCACAGAAGTTCTGGTCGGAAGCGTCATACGGATTGAAATCACCGCCGTAACCGTAGACCTCACCGCCGTCTTTGTTTTTCCAACGGATGGACTGGTCTACAAAGTCCCAGATAAATCCACCCTGATACTTCGGATATTTACGGATCAAGTCCCAGTATTCTTTGAATCCGCCTTGCGAGTTACCCATCGCATGGGCATATTCGCACTGGATCAGCGGTTTGGCGGCATCACCCGATACATACTTCTCACTTCTTTCATAATCCAGGTACATGGGGCAATAGACATCGGTAAATTCGTTGCCATGCGCCTGTTCGTACTGAACCGGACGGGTCTTATCTTCGTTCTTTATCCAAGCGTAGCAAGCCTCGAAGTTCGGCCCGAATCCCGCCTCGTTGCCCAAAGACCAGAAAATCACGGACGGATGGTTGTAGTTACGCTGTACGTTACGTTGGTTACGTTCCAGGTGAGCCTTGGCGTAGGACGGGTTCTTGGCCAGCGTTTTCTCACCGTATCCCATACCGTGCGATTCGATGTTAGCCTCAGCCACAACATACAAACCATACTCGTCGCAAAGGTCATACCACAGGTTATTGTCCGGATAGTGGCACGTACGGACTGCATTGATATTGAACTGTTTCATGATCCGGATATCTTGCAACATACGTTCGCGCGAGATGACATAACCTCCGTCCGGATCCATCTCGTGGCGGTTGACTCCTTTGAAAAGCACAGGCCGGCCATTCACCAGGATCTGGGCGTTTTTCATTTCAATCTTACGGAAACCAACTTTCAGAGGAATAACTTCCACCACTTTATTGCCGTTCTTCAATGTTGCCGTCAACAAATAAAGGTTAGGCGTTTCCGCCGTCCATTTCGCCGGATCGGCCACCTGCATATCCGCGGACAACCGGCCTGATCCTTTTACCTGAGTTGTTGCGACAACATTTCCGGCTGCGTCTTTCAGTTTAAGATCAACCACCCCGCCACCTTTCGTCTGAAACGCAATATGCAAAGAGCCGTTTTTGTATTGCGCATCCAAATCGGGAGTGACGCGAATATCCTGAATGTATTGCTTATTACGGGCGTACAAATAACAATCGCGGCCCACTCCGGAAAAGCGGAAAAAGTCCTGGTCTTCCAGATAAGTTCCATCACACCAACGGAAAACCTGAAAGGCGATCAGGTTTTTACCCGGTTTCAGGTAACTTGTCAGATTGAATTCGGCTTCCAGCTTACTGTCTTCGCTATATCCGGCAAATTTACCGTTCACCCACAAATAGATGTTGGAAGTCACAGATCCGAAATGGGCAAAGATTTCTTTTCCATTCCAACCGGCAGGGATGACGATCTCTTTACGATAAGAACCTACGTGATTGTTTTCGTCAGGGAATCTCGGAGGGTCATTCTTGAACTGATGCCGCCAAGGATAGCCTGCATTTACATAAATAGGATCGCCATAACCGTTCAATTCCCATACGGCGGGAACTTTCAGGTCATCCCAACCTTTATCATTAAAGTCCGTACGGAAGAAATCCGTCGGGCGTTGGCCGGCATTGCGCACCCAATTGAATTTCCACAAGCCGTTCAGCGTCATAAAGTTGGCAGACAATTCCGGAGACCCTTTAGCCGCGGCTTCCGACGATTCATAAGCGAAATAGTTGGCATGCATCGGAGCGCGATTCACGGCATTCACCGCAGGATCTTGCCACTCGTTTTTCTGTGCTGCTACTGCTAAGGAAAACAGAGCGAAACAAAAAAGAAGATGTTGTTTTCTCATGATTATTATTAAATTAAAATGGATAGCTTTCTAAGTTGCTAAAATAGAATGAATAAACCAAATAACGGATGGAATTTAGTTCAAAAAGGGTTATAAATCATTCAATACTCTCTAATATACCTTGCTAACCCTTGATTCGTATAATTCAATATAATCTTGCTATTTATTGTTTTTTAGACGCCGGATTGCACGGAACCAGCGGCCGGGCGTCTAAAAATATTTCAGGCGCAAAAGCGGCGAATCTTCAAAACTTTACTTCTTTCGAATCTCCGTCAAAAGACGAAAATGTGGCTGTAACGTTTGTTAAAGCCAAGACTTGCGTATTGCCATCGTCAGCCGAATACATCGATTTCAGTTCCGGATACTGGTCGAGCATAAACTGTCGGGCTTCCTGCCTGTCGTCTTCCACGACGGTGGCCGCTACGCGAAGCCATTTGCCTGTCGGTAAATCCAGTGCGCAAATTTCGATTTTCGGGTTGGCTTTCATCTGCCGGGATACGTTTTTCTTTCTTCCCGTCTGGATGCAAATCCTGTTATCGAAAATAACTACCGTGCCAAAAGCCCGAACCCGTGGTTGGTCGCCATCCACTGTGGCAATGAAATAGTGCCCGCACTTTTTCATAAAATCATATACTTCCTGCATGGATTGTTCCTCTTTATTATTGTTTGTTTTTAAGCTGTCGGCATAGTTCGACGCTAATGCTTCGCTCAAGCCGGCGACGAACAGGAATACCGATAACAGACTGATTACTTTTTTCATTTCCTCATTATTATTGTTACGAATACGCTGTTTTTTTAAAAATTGAAGCTGTCTAAAAAGGGATTTTTAAGACTAAACTCCCTTCAGAATGTGTTGCAGATGGGGTAAAATCGCAAAAATCGGACTTTTCAGACAGCTTCTTCTGATTTCTTTCCT
>JAIRKY010000006.1 GCA_031259755.1 Mediterranea sp. (in: CFB group bacteria)
TTTCAATTGAATCAATCTGTGCAATCTGTTAATACGAATATCCATCTTCGTTCATTTCCCCAACATCAATTTTCTTACGATCAATGCTTCTCCATGCATAACATATATAAGCGATTACAAATGGTACCAGGATAGAAACATAAGCCATTGTCCGTAGTGTAAACTCACTGGAACAACTGTTGGCAATGGTAAGCGAGCTTTGAATATCCAGATTGGAAGGATAATAAGCCGTATGGTTATATCCGGCGCAAAGTAATAGCGCCAGGACGGTGAAGACCGTTCCAAATCCGGCAAACCAGACGCCCTTCGTGAAGCCTGGTTTAAAGATGCTTTTACCGATACCGAATAAAACCAATACCACTCCAAGGAGGAATAATCCCAACACTACCGGCATTTCGATAAAATTGACGAGGTATTTATATTTCTCCATAAACACTTCCTTTGTAACAGGGTTGACGGCAAACCCTTCGGCCAGTAACGTACGGACAATGAATGTCAGGAAAAACACCAAAAACAAAAGGGTGTTTATGATCAGTGCTTTTCTTGATCTGTCATTCAGTTCTTTGTTATCAATGTTATTCAGGAAATATAAAAGCCCCAGTATCCTGGCCAAAAAGAATACAGCCAAACCAAAAATAACATTCCAGCTATTAGTTAAAGCATCCAGCCCGTGCCAATGATTTCCCCAACTGCTGATCACAGGCATAAACTGATCCGTCATATTCTCCTTATTCACCAGAAAGTTCGACCCAGTGAAGAAGGTAGCCACTGCCCCACCCAGAAGAACCGGACCAACAATTCCATTGATAACGAGGAAAATCCGATAGGCTTTCTTTCCCAGCAAATTACCGGCTTTGTTTTGAAATTCATAACTCACAGCCTGCAGAACAAAACTAAAAAGGATAATCATCCACAGCCAGTACGCGCCACCAAAGCTTGTACTGTAGAAAAGAGGAAATGAAGCGAAAAAAGCGCCACCAAAGGTCACCAATGTGGTAAATGTAAATTCCCATTTACGACCGGTAGAGTTTACCATCATTTTTCTATGTTCTTCAGTTTTAGGCAATGAGAACAGCAAGGAATTACCACCTTGTACAAAGAGTAGGAAGACCAGGATCGCACCCAACAGGGATACCACCAGCCACCAATATTGCTGTAAGAGTTCGTATGACATATCTTTGAATTTTGAATGATGAATATTGAATAATGTGAATCAGGAGTTAGGACAGTTTGGCCCTTTCTTTATTTCGCGGAGCATAATGCTGATCCCTGCAATCAACATGACAGTAAACAATCCCAGAAAAATAAAGAAAGTAGTCTGCACAGAACTTGTTTGAAGCTTGGACACGGCAGTTCCTACCGGAAGCATATCTTGTATGGCCCAAGGTTGGCGGCCACATTCCGCAACGATCCATCCCGCTTGTCCGGCTATATATCCAAAAGGTACGGTCAGTAAGGCGATCCAATGCATCCATTTCATTCTTGCCAAATCTTTCTTATAAGCAAAGAACAGAATGACAGCGAAGAACAGAATGAAATACATACCCAGCATAACCATGATACGGAATGCATAGAAATTGAGAGGGACGTTAGGAACCAGATCATGCGGATCTTTGATATAACCATATCCAAAGTAAGCGACGTTCTCTTTGAGTATATCGTATGCCGTTGCCGCTTCTGTGTCATTACCTGCTTTCTTTGCCGCACGATAAGCTGATAAAGCCGCAATGGCCGTTTGTCCTTTGTGTATTTTCTCTTCGGCTGATAATGCAGGTGTGCCGTCCGGTAGCGTGTATCCCCCTTCGATGACATCTTTGACACCGGGAACAAACGCGTTTATATCACGTTTTGCCAGGAATGACAATAATTTAGGCATTTCAACACGGAAAAGGAAAGGATCTACCCCATCATCATATTTCTCTTTCTGTGGATTCAAAATACCTACAGCAACCAGTCCGGCGCCTTCTTTGCCTTCATAGAAACCTTCTATGGCAGCCAACTTCATCGGTTGAACCTTAGCTACATCATGTCCGGAACTGTCACCTGTTAATGCTGAAAAAACAGTTGCTACTAAACCAAAGATAGCGGCAATCTTAATACTTGCCAGCGCGAATCTATTTTCCCGTTCCTTGAGTAAAAACCAGCAACTCACCCCTACTACAAAGACAGCGCCAAGCACCCAACCGGCAAGAATAGAGTGAAAGAACTTATTAATGGCTACAGGAGATGTTGCAATAGCCCAGAAATCAACCATTTCATTGCGTACCGTATCCGGATTGAATTCCATACCGACAGGATATTGCATCCATGCATTGGCAACCAGAATCCACCAAGCCGAGATTGTAGCTCCTAAACCGGTCAGCCAGGTCGAAGTCAAGTGGAAGCCTTTGCTTACTTTGTCCCATCCAAAGAACATTACAGCAATGAAGGTTGCTTCCATAAAAAATGCCAAAATGCCCTCAATAGCTAAAGGAGCGCCAAAGATGTCGCCTACGAACCAGGAGTAATTGCTCCAATTGGTTCCGAACTCAAATTCAAGAATGATCCCTGTGGCAACTCCGACAGCAAAATTAATCCCGAATATCTTCATCCAGAACTTTACTGTTTTTTTCCAAAATTCATCTCCGGTCTTATAATACATGGTTTCCATTATACCCATGATCACAGCCAATCCTAAGGTAAGAGGAACGAAAATCCAGTGATACATGGCCGTCAAGGCAAACTGTAGCCTTGACCAATCAATCAATGAAGTGTCAATACTTTCTATCATATCATTAAGTGTTAACGGTTATTGTCTACAAGAATATCCAGACGTTCCAACAACTCCGCCGCCACGAATTCTTCCTTTGTGGTTCCTTCGAAGCGGGAGCTTAAAAAATCAGGAAAGAAAAAAACTTTCAATATGGCAAACATAATAAAGAGTTTCAATAGGATAATAGCCCAAAGGATACGCCCCAGTGTCATACTACGGAATCCTTCTACATAGAAATTCCAAATGCGCAATACAGTATTTCTCATTCTTAGTATTATTCAGATTTTCACAAATATATTAATTCTATCGGATCGGACAAATGATTACCTGATAGTTTTTTTAAATCGCCTCATATAATAAAAACTATCACGGAAGACGAGTTCATGACTATCATGGGTACATCCGGTTCCTGGAAATCGAACTTTACCGAATAAAAAAACTCATTTTTTATTTTCAAATTGAAATTTGTTATTACCTTTGCACCGTGAATCCAGTCGAGGATTTCCTGCCAACAGATAAAAACCGGATTTCTCTAATTCAAAAAGTATATCCCTAATTTACAAATAAAACATTTATTTAACGTGGCAAGTAACCCCTTATATCGGTTTGGGTTATGTAATCTGTATATGAACAGAAATCAATGAATGAAGAATGAATTAACATTAATAACTAACTATACGCATGTATAACATTATTCAGTTAAACGACAAAAACTTGTCGGAACTACAAGCTATTGCCCAAGAATTGGGTATTAAAAAAGCAGACTCATACAAAAAAGAAGAACTCGTCTACAAGATCCTTGATGAACAAGCAATTGCCGGAGCATCCAAGAAAGCGGCTACGGATAAGATCAAAGAAGAGGAAAACGTGGAAAAGAAAAAACGGTCGCGTGTAAATGTAAAGAAAGAAGGCGATAAAGTCTATACCGCTTCCAAGAATGGTGAAATTACAAAAACAGAAAGCGCGACGAAAGCTCCTGTCACTAAGACGGTTAAGAAGGTAAAAGAAGAAAACATCAAAGACAAGCAAGTCGTAGAAGCTACGAATGCCGAAGAAAAAACAATGGCTAAGAAAAAAACGGCACGTTCCCAGAAAACGACCGGAAAAGACACTACCGTTGAAGAAAAACAAGAAGTAAATAAAGAAATCGTTGATGACTTCATTCCGATTGAAGACCTTCCTGTTGAGAAGTTTGATCTTCCTGCCGAACTGTTGGGTAAGTTTGAAGCTACAAAGGTGGAGCCGGTAAAGCTACAAGAAAAGCCGCGGGTTAAGATTCAACGCCCGCGCATGACCAATCAGCAGTCTAACGATAACAACAATAGAAATAACCAACGCTTGTTACCTCCTAAGAATATACCCATCCAAAACAATCATGAGACGGAAAACCCGCCTGTTCAGGAGCGTAAAGTGATGGAGCGTGAAAAGCCATACGAATTTGATAATATCCTTTCGGGAATAGGTGTATTGGAAATTATGCAGGATGGTTACGGTTTTCTCCGTTCATCCGATTATAACTATCTGGCTTCACCGGATGACATCTACGTTTCCCAGTCACAAATCAAACTGTTTGGTTTAAAGACCGGCGATGTAGTAGAAGGTGTTATCCGTCCGCCGAAAGAAGGAGAAAAGTACTTCCCATTGGTTAAGGTTTCGAAGATCAGCGGACGTGATGCCGCATTTGTCCGCGACCGTGTTCCTTTCGAACACCTTACCCCACTCTTCCCTGACCAGAAGTTCAACCTGTGCAAAGGCCGTGGTGATTCGCTATCGGCACGCATAGTCGACTTATTTGCTCCTATCGGTAAAGGACAACGTGGTTTGATCGTGGCGCAACCGAAGACCGGTAAAACGTTGTTGATGAAAGATATAGCAAATGCTATCGCCGCAAACCATCCGGAAGTGTATATGATCATGTTGCTGATCGACGAACGTCCGGAAGAGGTTACCGATATGGCTCGTAGCGTTAATGCTGAAGTTATCGCGTCAACTTTCGACGAACCGGCAGAACGTCATGTAAAGATCGCAGGTATCGTATTGGAAAAAGCGAAGAGATTGGTAGAGTGCGGACACGATGTCGTTATTTTCCTTGACTCGATTACACGTCTGGCCCGTGCATACAACACTGTTTCTCCGGCTTCAGGTAAGGTTCTCTCGGGTGGTGTGGACGCTAACGCGTTGCACAAGCCTAAACGCTTCTTCGGCGCCGCACGTAACATCGAAAACGGCGGTTCGTTGACTATCCTTGCTACTGCATTGATCGACACCGGTTCCAAGATGGACGAAGTTATCTTTGAAGAATTTAAAGGTACAGGTAATATGGAGCTTCAACTTGACCGTAACCTGTCTAACAAACGTATATTCCCTGCTGTTAATATTGTTGCTTCAAGTACGCGCCGTGACGATTTGTTGCTTGACAAGCAAGCGCTCGACCGCATGTGGATTCTGCGTAAATACTTGTCAGATATGAATCCGATCGAAGCGATGGACTTCACAAAGGATCGTTTGGAAAAAACGAAGGACAATGACGAATTCCTGATGAGCATGAACAGTTAAAAGAGATCTGGCAATTCAAAATCTTTTATGTATAATAATAAGCAGATCTGGAGTATCAGTTACCCGATACTCCTGGGTCTTTTAGCGCAAAACATCATCAATGTAACTGACACTGCTTTCCTGGGACATGTGAGTGAAGTTGCTTTAGGCGCCTCTGCTATGGGTGGGCTGTTCTATGTTTGTATTTATACGATCGCTTTTGGATTTAGTGTAGGATCGCAGATCGTTATTGCCCGCCGGAACGGTGAACAGCAAAACCGCGATATAGGTCCGGTAATGATACAGGGATGCATATTCCTGTTGGCCCTGGCCGTATTCGTTTTTGGATTCACCAAAGGATTCGGAAGGAGTATCATACGTGTGATGGTTTCGTCGGACGTAATCTATGACGCCACCATGGAATTCGTCAATTGGCGTATTTTCGGTTTCTTCTTCTCTTTTGCGAGTGTAATGTTCCGCGCTTTCTATATTGGTATCATCCGTACCAAAGTATTGACTATCAATGCTATTGTGATGGCTTTGGTGAATGTAGCGCTGGACTATGCCCTGATCTTCGGGAAATTCGGTTTACCGGAAATGGGTATTGAAGGTGCAGCAATTGCGTCGGTCATTGCCGAAGCCAGTTCCATTCTGTTCTTCCTAATCTATACTTACATTACGGTTGACCTGAAGAAATATGGACTGAACAAACTACGCTCATTCGATGTAATTCTATTGGTACGAATCCTCAACATATCCTGTTTTACGATGTTGCAATATTTCCTGTCTATGTTCACTTTCTTTGTTTTCTTCATGGTCGTAGAACGATTGGGGCAACGTGAACTTGCTATTGCCAACATCGTACGTAGCATATATATTCTGCTGTACATACCGGTCGGCGCACTCGCTACTACCGCTAATAGCTTGGTAAGCAACACTATCGGAGCAGGAGGTGTACAACATGTGATGGGATTGATCAAAAAGATCGCCCGAATGGATTTTTTTATTATGTTAGGACTTGTCGGAGTGATCGTCCTGTTTCCGAACCTGATCTTGTCTGTCTACACGAAAGACGCAAGCCTGATAAGCGACTGTATCTCCTCGATGTATGTCGTTTGTGCTGCTATGCTCATCGCTTCCATAGCCAATGTGGCGTTCAACAGTATATCGGGTACGGGTAATACGCGTGCCGCTCTTATGTTGGAATCAGGTACGCTTGTTTTCTATGTTGCATATCTTCTGATAGTAGGTATAGGCTTCAAGCCACCGGTAGAAATTTGCTTCACCACCGAAATTGTCTACTATACTTTACTTTTAATAAGTAGTTATATCTATCTCAAAAAAGCAAACTGGCAAAACAAGAAAGTTTAAGCATTCAATTTATAAACTTAAAACTTCGCCATGGCACGTTATCGTTAAGTCAGATTTTTTATGTAATTTTGCGCGCTTAAAGATGTAGTATAACCCTAATAAGATATGTTCGATAATTTAAGTGAAAGACTCGACAGGTCGTTCAAGATACTGAAAGGTGAAGGAAAGATCACCGAGATCAATGTTGCAGAAACACTGAAAGATGTTCGTAAGGCTTTATTGGATGCCGACGTTAACTATAAAGTAGCTAAAGCGTTTACCGATACGGTAAAAGAAAAAGCGTTGGGACAACATGTGCTTACAGCCGTTAAGCCCAGCCAGTTAATGGTAAAAATCGTACATGATGAGCTGACCCAATTGATGGGTGGAGAAACAGCCGAGATCAACCTGACAGGCCATCCTGCTGTTATTCTGATTTCAGGTTTGCAAGGTTCCGGTAAGACAACATTCTCCGGAAAACTTGCCAAAATGCTGAAGGCCAAAAAGAATAAGAAACCTTTATTGGTTGCGGCAGATGTATACCGCCCCGCAGCTATCGAACAGTTACGCATACTTTCCGAACAGATCGACGTGCCGATTTATTCGGAGATTGACTGCAAGGATCCGGTAACGATTGCCCGGAATGCGATCAAAGAAGCAAAAGCGAAAGGTTACGATCCGGTTATTGTCGATACGGCAGGCCGTCTGGCAGTAGATGAACAGATGATGAATGAGATCGCAGCTATCAAAGCGGCTATCGAACCAAACGAAATTTTGTTTGTTGTGGATTCCATGACCGGACAGGATGCTGTAAACACGGCCAAGGAGTTCAATGACCGTTTGGACTTCAACGGTGTTGTGCTTACTAAGTTAGACGGCGATACCCGTGGTGGAGCTGCACTTTCTATCCGTACAGTTGTGAATAAGCCCATCAAATTCATCGGTACAGGCGAAAAACTTGAAGCTATCGACCAGTTCCACCCTTCACGTATGGCCGACCGTATCCTCGGTATGGGTGACATCGTTTCGTTGGTAGAGCGTGCGCAAGAACAATATGATGATGACGAAGCCAGACGCATACAGAAAAAGATCGCTAAGGATCAGTTCGACTTCAACGACTTCCTAAGTCAGATCGCACAGATCAAGAAGATGGGTAATCTTAAAGACCTGGCTTCCATGATTCCCGGCGTAAGCAAGGCGATCAAAGATATAGATATTGATGACGACGCTTTCAAGAATATTGAGGCAATCATTCACTCCATGACCCCGAAAGAACGTACTAATCCTGCCCTGCTTAACGGATCACGCCGTGCCCGTATTGCAAAAGGTAGCGGTACAAGCCCGCAAGATGTCAACCGCTTACTCAAACAGTTCGACCAAACATGCAAAATGATGAAAATGATGACGAGCGGTAAAATGGGTAAGATGATGCCTAAAAGAAGATAAAAACCATGTAGAAGTATACAATGACAGATAACAATCAAAATACACAGGGCCGGAGTGAGGCGGGTATCCTTATCGATGGAAAGGCTATCTCGGAACAAATGAAGAAAGAGATTGCGGCCGAAGTAGCAGAGATTGTAACTAACGGCGGTAAACGTCCCCATCTGGCAGCAGTGCTTGTCGGGCATGATGGCGGTAGTGAAACTTACGTAGCAGCTAAAGTAAAAGCTTGTGAAGTTTGTGGATTCAAATCTTCACTGATCCGTTATGAAGATGATGTGACGGAAGAAGAATTGCTGGCTAAGGTTTGTGAACTGAACGCGGACGACGATATTGACGGATTTATCGTACAACTTCCGTTGCCCGGACATATCTCCGAACAAAAAGTAATCGAAACCATTGATTACCGTAAAGATGTAGACGGCTTCCATCCGATCAATGTAGGACGCATGTCTATTGGCCTTCCATGCTATATTTCGGCTACACCCAATGGTATCATTGAACTGCTGAGGCGTTACAACATCGAAACCTCAGGTAAGAAGTGTGTTGTGTTGGGACGCAGTAACATTGTTGGTAAGCCTATGGCTATGCTGATGATGCAAAAGGCCTATCCCGGAGATGCTACGGTAACCGTATGCCACAGC
Organism: Mediterranea sp. (in: CFB group bacteria); assembly: GCA_031259755.1. Classification (GTDB taxonomy): domain Bacteria; phylum Bacteroidota; class Bacteroidia; order Bacteroidales; family Bacteroidaceae; genus Bacteroides. Next base: position 8,725 of record JAIRKY010000006.1, read on the forward strand.
CGCTCAAAGGATTTGGTAAAAGAGTGCCGGGAGGCGGATATTATTATTGCCGCTCTCGGACAACCTGATTTCCTGAAAGGTGATATGGTCAAAAAGGGAGCCGTAGTGATCGACGTGGGTACTACACGTGTTCCTTCGGACAAGACAAAGTCTGGCTTTAAACTGACGGGCGACGTGCGATTCAATGAAGTCGCTTCCAAATGTTCTTTTATTACGCCCGTACCTGGTGGCGTTGGTCCGATGACCATCGTTTCATTGATGAGGAATACGCTACTGGCCGGTAAAAAAGCTATATATAAATAATCCTACAAAATATAAGAAACAACGTTACTACCGCCTTCGGCTGCGCCGGACTCCGTTTCAGATATAAAAGAATAAGTCAACGTAATATGAAATTATTACGTCGAGATATTGAATTATTACGTTGACTTATGAAATTATTACGTTGAGTTATGAAATTATTACGTCGTAATATTGAATTATTACGTTGAGTTATTCTTCCTTCCTTTTCGCCGCCTTTCCGGTTTTGCCGGTATAGGTATAGCCCTTGGCGATGGGGCTGTCCG
>JAIRKY010000017.1 GCA_031259755.1 Mediterranea sp. (in: CFB group bacteria)
AAAGATGTTTATACATAGACTCTATCCAAACTTTTACTACAAAGTTAGAAATTCCATCTACACAACCGCATTACTTTACGATTATTATAGAAAGTACAAACTTTTTAAGGGTCTATGAAAGAATGGGGCAAACGTGAATTCATCCTTTCTTTGCCATTCCTGTTATTCTATCCCGGCATCCACATCTGTTAATATAATTTGTTCTCCGATACGATTCTTACAGACAGATAGGACCCTGCGTACAACGCTCAGAATGGAGGTGATCTTTTTGCGCGCCTTTCGTGCACTTCACAGGCGCTCTCTTACACATTTGGACATGTCAAGAGGATGGAAAGAGGGAACACCTTTTAGCAAACTCCCATGAAATGAAATTCAAGAATGTGCGACAAACCTCAGCGGAGAAGTCCGTCCCGCATTTTACGATCTTATCCCACTGCGCTTCGCTCAGATTATCTATCTCACGGTGGCGAACATCATACTTTAATAATCCGTAGATAAGGCCGGCATTGAAGTTGTCTCCGGCTCCAATCGTACTTACTGCTTCGAGTTGCTCTACCGGATATTCTTTGGTCATTGTTTTCGTACGCAACGAAATATGTTCCGCTCCGTTGGTATAAAGGAAATTAGGACAGTAGAATTGTATCTTTTCCTTATATATACGGTCTACATCATTGAGCTTATACATATTCTCGAAATCTTCTTTCGAACCCCGCACAATAGTTGCATATTCCAGATTCTCAATAATGACCGGAGCCAGTTTCATAGCTTCGTTCTTATGTGTACTGCGAAAATTCGGATCGTAATAAATAATGGCCTTTTTCTCCTTTGCCTGTTCAAGCAATTCAACCATCTTAACACGTAATACCGAATTCAGGGCAAAGTAGGAACCAAACACTACAATATCATCTTCATGGATTGGAGGGAAAACTACATCCAACTGTTGTTGTTTTGGATAGTCTTTGTAGAACAGGTATTCCACATCGCTTTTCCGGTCAAGATAGGCCAGTGATACAGGCGATTTACCTTCAGGAAACACATTCACATATTGAGTGGTCAGGTTGTTTTCCTCCATAAACTCAAGGATCGTTTTCCCTACCCTGTCGTTTCCTGTTTCACTGATAAAAGAGACATCAAGCCCCATCCGTCCAAGCGAAACCATCCCATTAAAGACCGACCCGCCCGGTACGGCTATGGATGGCTGATTGTTTTGGAAAATGATATCCAGTAAAGTTTCTCCGATTCCTATTATTTTCCGCATAAGCTTCTTGATTTTTCTCCCAGATAGCCGCCGTGATGGCGTTTTGAATAATCGGCCACAGTGAATCTTGTCTTTTCCATTGTTTGTACCACCAATATATCACCAATAACCGTCATGGCAGTAGTCGACGTTGTCGGAGTCATTCCGATCAGACAAACCTCGTCAGGCCGTCCGGTACAAAGGCACACATCCGATTCCCGGGCAAGCGGGCTTTTGGGATTTCCGGTTATTACAATAAATTTTAGTTCTTGGTCCAAGTTGTGCGCCAATTGGGTAAGTTCCACAATCTCCCGGGTTTTACCGGAGTTGGATATTAATAGTAACAGATCGTTTTCCTGCAATACGCCCAGGTCGCCATGTTGCGCTTCGCTGGGATGCAAAAACACGGCCGGTATTCCGGTAGAACAAAATGTTGTGGCGATGTTCATGGCTATTTGCCCGGCTTTCCCCATTCCCGAAGTCACCAGCTTACCTTTCTTTACATAAACCTGCTCCACGATAAGCTCCACAGCTTTTTCATAAGCGCCGGTCACAGGTATATTCAAGACGGCTTGCGCCTCTTGTTGCAAAATGTTTTGAATAGAATTTATCATTTGCAAATATCCGTATTTTCTTATAAGTACGCAAGAAAAATTTGATAGTATTAATACGATTATGCATCAGGCCTTGGAAACCCGCGCCAACGGCAAAGGGAAAAAATCATTAATGGCATTCACTGTACAGGAAAAAAAACCGTTCCGGTTGTGCAGTTATATACAGATGCCTAAATTAAATTAGAGCTTGTTTAAATTTTATTCAGTAGTAATCTTATGGCAGCAATTTTGACCATTTCCTCCGCTGAATCAAATGTGAGTTCATAGTTTCTACAAAGCCTCCTGTAATTGTCAAACCATGAGAAAGTCCTTTCCACGATCCATCGCTTATGTATAGGTCTGAAGCCTTGTCCTTTGAAGCTGCTCACTACCACTTGTATTGTGTAGCCAAAAACCTCTTTTACCGTTTCTATAATCTTTCCCCGGTATCCGCCATCTGCCAGTATGGTTTTTACAGGGGAGCATAAAAAATTTAAACAGGCTCTAAACAACGAAATGGAAAATAGTAAATGGTAAATAGAAACCCCATCTGTGTTTCACAACAAAGATGGGATTCCGGCATTTGCTTCTCCGCTTCATGCCTTTTTGGCTATTCGCCAACTGCAACAAAACTTAATAGTGAGTGAGAGCCGCCACGCCTGGCGGTCGTCTCCAGAGTCAAATTAACGCAGGCCGGTTGTGATTCACATCATGAACCGCCCAGAAGTATTACAAATATGACGGGAACGGCTACGCCGGAACCCGGGCGTCTTTCCTGCATGTTTCTCTTCTGATGGTCGCTTTACACCCAAAAGATCCAGGCGAAGCCTCTGTGTTCCTCCGTCTTCTTTTTCATTAAAACCTCCGTGTCTCTGTGTTCAAACCTCCTCCGCATGGAAATCGTAAATCGTAAATCGTAAATCTGTAAATCTCTTTATCCGTGTCTCTGTGTTCAAACCTTCTTCTCTTTCTCTTCCTCCGCATGGAAATCGTAAATGGTAAATCTGTAAATGGTAAATCACTCCTTCACACACCGCACGGAGTGGCCGTAGGCCCGATACTCGCTGGGGGACACGAAGACGTAGCCACTGAAGAAGTACAGGTTCGAGGCGCCGTTGCTGCTACTGGAAGACGGTGACGCAGACCAATAGTCGCCGCTCGTACCTATGTCGCTGGGAAAACCCGAGCTGTAGTTACGGTACCCCGCGGCAGGATATAAAGCGTTAGTCCCCCAATTAACGCCACTAGTATCGCCAAATGAAAAGCTCTGACCGCTAACGCCAGCCCAAGGAGAATTAGCGTCACTCACCGAATTATTTACATGGACAGGGACCCGCCAACCCGCAGGACAAGGATCGTAAATCGTCTTCTTATTTTCACTCGTATTCCAAAGCATATTATCAGGGGCGGGAAGCCAATTATAATATGTAGTATTCTTGTTAATAAAGAAAGTCGTCGGCTTCTGAATGGATTCCACTATAGCGGCGGCATTATCATCAGAGGAAACATTAACAGTAGATGGACTACCAGCGGTAGGCATACCGAAGAACTTATCCAAAGCGGCATAACCGGCCGTACCGGACTTACCCCCGGGGAAAGGATCCTTACGGCCCCACTGGTAAAACAAGCCCCGACCGGCAAGGGAAAGCGCGGCTTCGGTAGCCCCCAGGTTACGATCCATAAACGTAAAACCGTTGTTCGGCCAGGTTTCGGAACCGGTATAACCGGTCACCCAAATATGATAAGACCAAACAGGGGTTTCTGAAGAGTCATCCTTTTTATATATCTTCACCACGGCATTACCTGCTGTACTCTTTGTTTGAACACTCACCACAGCCGTATTACCCGAACCAGTTACCGTAGGAGTACCGTTGATAACGCCGGCATCATCCCAAACAACCTTCGCCTTGAACTCGCCGGTATAATTTTCATCGGTGGCGCGCAAGGTGGTGGTAAAGGAGCCATCTTCATGCTTGTAAGCGCGGGAAACAGGGAATTCCAACGTCTCACCGGGAATAACCATGTAACAATTGGTCATATCGTCGGGAGAAGCCTGCGTATCCCCAGAAGATTCCAACGTAAACGTAAAGGCGTATACCTTATCCGGTTCAAAATTCACATTGTCGGGTAAGTTGTAGATATAATCATTACCATCGGCAGTGAACGTAAAAGTACGGCCGGT
>JAIRKY010000026.1 GCA_031259755.1 Mediterranea sp. (in: CFB group bacteria)
TTAGCGATAACCTGACTGACTGGAATGGTCAAGGGGGACGAAATACCCCCTCAAATTATATTTCCATTCCAAGAAATTATGGCTTAGAAAATCCAGCATGTAGAATGTAGAAAAAATGCCCTACTGTCAGATTAAGTCTTAACTTTTACACCGTTTGATGTGACAAACTTTCAAGGCGGTATGAGTCTATCCGAGAGGTTTTCAAGAATAACACTAAGGGGTAACTTCGATTTGTCGAAACCACTGATTTTTGAGATAGCTTCTTTTATCTTAAAGATGAACTACTTCGGGTAAAGCTCTATATTCACCATCTTCATATCAAAGATCAAAGTAGAATACGCCATAATTCCGGAAGAGGAAGTTGATGTTCCATATCCGCTTTTATAAGGGATATAAACTTTAAATCGATCGTCCGGATGCATGATTTGCAGTATTTCCGTCCAACCGGTTATCACCTGATTTACTCCGAAAGTTGAAGGAGTGTCAAAATCGGAGGGAACATCTCCACTGAAGTTCTCATCAAAGACATCTCCATTGATGTACATCCCTCTATAGAACATGGTCACCTTGCTTGTGTAGAAAGGAGGAGGATCTTTTTTAGTTTTCGCTGTGTCTAATTTTTCATAATAGATATAAGCTCCCTTATTCCTTTCATCTTCAATTCGAAACAAATCACCACCCGGTTTATAGACCCTTGCCAGTGAATCCATAAATGCTTCATTACGCTCTTTCCAATTAGCATACTTACTCATTTCTTCCGACTCGTCACATGCCACAAAAGACAAAGCAAACAAGATTACAAGTAGTAAATATAACTTTTTAATCATATACTGGTTTTTTATATTAGTTTCTTCAATATGCCGGTAATGCTTACCCTATCGGCAATGATACTGTTCAATTCAGCAATCGCTACGCGTTCTTGTTGCATTGTATCGCGGTTACGTAGCGTCACACAGTTATCGTCCAATGACTGGTGGTCTACTGTGATACAATATGGAGTGCCGATAGCATCCTGACGACGATAACGTTTACCGATACTGTCTTTTTCGTCGTATTGGCAGTGGAACTGGAATTTCAATGTATCCATAATTTCGCGTGCTTTCTCGGGCAAGCCATCTTTCTTTACCAATGGCATTACAGCCAATTTAACCGGAGCCAACGGTGCAGGAAGTTTCAGTAGAACCCGTGTTTCGCCATTTCCCAGTGTTTCTTCGCAGTAAGAAGCCGAAAGGACGCTGAGAAACATACGATCCACGCCGATACTTGTTTCAATCACATACGGAATGTACGACTCGTTCAGTTCCGGATCGAAGTATTTAATGCTTTTACCTGAATATTTTTCGTGTTGGCTAAGGTCGAAGTCGGTACGTGAGTGAATGCCTTCCACTTCTTTGAAACCAAACGGCATCAGGAATTCGATATCTGTAGCGGCATTTGCATAGTGAGCCAGTTTATCGTGATCATGATAACGATAGTGATTGTCACCAAATCCAAGGGCTTTATGCCATTTCATACGTAATTCTTTCCATTTCGCGAACCATTCCAGTTCAGAACCCGGACGTACAAAGAATTGCATTTCCATCTGTTCGAACTCACGCATACGAAAAATGAACTGACGGGCGATGATCTCGTTACGGAACGCCTTACCGATCTGCGCGATACCGAAAGGAATCTTCATGCGGCCTGTTTTCTGTACATTCATGTAGTTTACGAAAATACCCTGGGCTGTTTCCGGACGGAGATACACTTTCATTGCGCCGTCGGCAGTCGAGCCCATTTCAGTCGAGAACATCAAGTTGAACTGGCGAACTTCCGTCCAGTTCCTGGTTCCTGAAATCGGACAAGTGATCTCTTCATCTACAATGATCTGGCGTAGTTCTTCCAAGTTGCCATCGTTAAGCGCTTTAGTGAAACGTATATGTAACGCATTACGTTTTCCCTGGTTTTCAAGTACTCGGCCGTTAGTTGAACGGAATTGCGCTTCATCAAAAGATTCTCCGAATCTCTTCGCCGCCTTGGCTACATCTTTATTGATCTTTTCGTCGTACTTTGCCAGTTGATCTTCGATCAGGACATCTGCACGGTAACGCTTTTTAGAATCTTTGTTATCAATCAAAGGGTCATTGAATGCATCAACGTGCCCCGAAGCTTTCCAGATGGTTGGATGCATAAAGATGGCCGAATCAATCCCAACAATATTTTCGTGAAGCAGCGCCATGCTATCCCACCAGTATTTCTTTATATTGTTTTTCAACTCCACTCCCATCTGCCCGTAATCATATACAGCGCTTAATCCATCGTATATATCGCTGGATGGAAATACAAAACCATACTCTTTGCAGTGTGATACCAGTTTCTTAAAAATGTCTTCCTGTGCCATTTCTACTAATGTGAATAACGAATTAATAGGCCGATGTGCTAATGACCATGCGTAGCTAATTAGCACATCGGCCTATTTTTTAAGCTACAAAGTAAATGCTTTTTTTCGATTTAATTCGTACTTTTGCCCGAACATCTTCATAACATACATGTAATAAAGATAATTTATTGTTAAAACCACTACAGAAAACAGAGGAGTCCGAGACTTTATATGAACGACGATAAAAACGAGATCAAAGGAGAACATTCAGATTATAAACCGGCGGGAGGTTCGCACGACGAAGGAATTAAGCATCAACTTAGCGGAATGTACCAGAATTGGTTTCTGGACTACGCATCTTATGTTATTCTTGAACGTGCCGTGCCCCACATCAACGATGGTTTTAAGCCGGTTCAACGCCGTATTTTACATTCCATGAAACGTATGGACGACGGGCGCTACAACAAAGTGGCGAACATCGTAGGACATACCATGCAGTTCCATCCGCACGGTGACGCCTCTATCGGCGACGCACTGGTTCAGTTGGGGCAGAAAGATTTATTAATTGATTGCCAGGGTAACTGGGGTAACATCCTTACCGGCGATGGCGCCGCTGCTTCGCGTTATATCGAGGCCCGCCTGTCGAAGTTCGCCTTGGAGGTCGTGTTCAACAACAAGACGACCGAATGGAAGTTGTCTTATGATGGTCGTAATAAAGAGCCGGTCACATTGCCTGTCAAATTCCCGCTTCTGCTTGCGCAAGGTGTGGAAGGTATCGCCGTAGGCCTTTCTTCCAAGATATTGCCGCATAACTTCAATGAGCTTTGCGATGCTTCCATCAACTATCTGCGCGGCGAGGAGTTCCGGATCTATCCGGATTTCCCGACCGGAGGGTCTATTGACGTTTCTAAGTATAATGATGGCGAACGTGGCGGAAACGTTAAGGTTCGCGCCAAGATAGATAAGGCTGACAATAAAACATTAGTGATCAAGGAAATCCCTTATGGCCGTACTACTTCTTCCGTGATCGAGTCCATATTGAAGGCTGCGGAAAAAGGAAAGATCAAAGTCCGTAAGGTAGACGACAATACGGCTGCTGAGGTAGAGATTCTTGTGCATCTGGCTCCGGGAGTCTCTTCCGACAAAACGATCGATGCGCTTTATGCGTTTACCGATTGTGAGGTGAGCATTTCTCCCAATTGTTGTGTGATCGACGGTCAAAAACCGCACTTCCTTACCGTTAGCCATTTACTGAAGAAGTCAACAGACAACACGCTGGATTTGCTTCGCCAGGAACTTGAGATCCATAAAAGCGAATTACAGGAAACATTGCACTTCGCTTCTCTGGAGAAGATCTTTATTGAAGAGCGTATCTATAAGGATAAGCAATTTGAACAGGCTAAGAGCATGGACGCCGCTTGCAAGCACATCGGCGAACGTTTGACTCCATACTATCCGCAGTTTATCCGTGAAGTGACCAAGGACGACATCCTCCGGCTAATGGAGATCAAGATGGGTCGTATCCTGAAATTCAACTCTGACAAAGCCAATGAACTTATCGTCCGTACGAAAAAGGAGATCAAAGAGATCAACCGCCACCTAACCAACATTGTCAAGTACACGATAAATTGGTTCCAGATACTGAAAGAGAAGTACGGTAAAAACTTCCCGAGACATACCGAACTGCGTAACTTTGATACGATCGAGGCCGTGAAAGTGGTGGAAGCGAACGAAAAGCTTTATATCAACCGGGAAGAGGGATTTATCGGCACAACGCTTAAAAAGGACGAATATATCTCGAATTGCTCCGATCTGGACGACGTGATCATCTTCTACCGTAGCGGCAAATACATGGTAACGACCGTTGCCGAAAAGAAGTTTGTCGGCAAGAATATTATCCACATCAGTATCTTCAAGAAAAATGATAACCGCACAATTTACAATGTTGTATACAAAGAAGGTAAAAGCGGTTTCCACTATATCAAACGCTTTGCCGTGACTTCGGTTATCCGCGATAAAGAATATGACATTACACAAGGCGCTCCCAACTCAAGAGTTATATACTTCACCGCTAACCCTAATGGAGAGGCTGAAGTGATCAAGGTGACATTGAAACCGAAACCGAATCTACGTACCCATAAGATCATCTTTGAAAAGGACTTTAGCGAGATATCCATTAAAGGACGCCAGACGCAAGGTTATGTCCTTACGAAAAATGAAGTGCATAAAGTTGTCCTGAAGCAACGCGGAGGTTCTACGTTGGGGGGACGAAAAGTATGGTTCGACCGGGATGTTCTCCGCCTTAACTATGATGGTCGCGGCGAATATCTGGGAGAATTCCATAACAACGACACTATTTTGGTTGTACAGGACAATGGTGACTTCTACACCACCGATTTTGACCTGAGCAACCATTATGATAATAACATCAGCATCCTCGAAAAGTACGATCCCAATAAAGTATGGACTGCCGTTCTCTTCGATACCGACCAGAACAATTGTCCGTACCTGAAACGTTTCTGCTTCGACGCATCGGGCAGAAAGCAGAACTATCTGGGTGAGAACAAGAGCAATAAGCTCACCGTTCTAAGCGCCCGGCGCTACCCCAGGTTCGAGGTGATCTTCGGAGGAAACGATAGTTTCCGTGAACCGTTACTCATTGACGCCGAACAATTCGTCGCTGTAAAGGGCTTCAAAGCGAAAGGAAAGCGGCTGACCAGATTCGAGGCCGCTGCCATCAATGAATTGGAACCGGTCCGTTTCCCCGAACCGGAAGAAACCAATAATGAGCCTGAAGAGGAAGAACCCGAGATCCTTGACCCGGACAACGGGAAAAGTGAGAATGACATTGTAGACGAAATCACCGGGCAAATGAAACTCTTCTAAAATGGCACGTTTCCGTACTTTTATTTGTTTGCTGGCTTTTCCGGTCATGTTATATGCGCAGGCCGATTCGCTCGAGAACCATCGGTACATAACCCGTGTCATGTCTTATGGCGTGGGTCAGGCCAATGTGTATGACAACTATTTGTCCCCTCAGGAATATAAGGGGATAGACTTCCGCATCTCGCGGGAAACGATACGGATGACCAACATGTTCGATGGGAATGTCTCGGTTCAGAACTTCTTTCAAACCAATCTCTCCTATATACACAATCGTGCCAATAATAACAACACGTTTGCCGGATTGATAAACTGGAACTACGGATGGCATTATCAATTCCACATTTCGGAGAGTTTTAAGGTATTAGCCGGTGGATTGGGCGACTTCAACGGCGGATTCGTTTACAACCTGCGCAATACCAATAATCCGGCATCCGCCCGGGCATATATCAATCTGGCGGCATCAGGCATGCTGATCTGGCGTACAAAGATCAAAAGCCTGCCATTGATTGTACGTTATCAGGCTAATGTCCCCGTTGCAGGAGTGTTATTCTCACCCAATTACGGGCAATCGTATTATGAGATATTCACGCTGGGCAACTGGAGCGGAGTCATCAATTTTACGTCATTGCATAACCAGCCTTCTATCCGGCAGTTCTTTACGGTCGATGTGCCCATCTCGCGGAGCCGGTTCCGGTTCAGCTACCTTTGGGATGTGCAACAATCAAGGGTCAATCGCCTGAAGACACATACGTATGGGTATGTTTTCATGGTGGGTGTAGTGCGCGATCTGTATCGCATACGCAATAAAAACAGCGAACTTCCCCAACCCGCTATCAGGGCTTATTAAAATCCGGTGCTTATGCGTACCCTTCTTAAAGAAATTACCTTTATCGTCCTGTTCCTTCTTTCTTCATGTGTAAGGGAGGAACGGTTGCCCAATACGCCTACGGGTAATTTTGAAGAGTTATGGAAGATCATTGACGAGAGATATTGTTTCCTTGAATATAAGAAGATCGACTGGGACGGCGTATATACAGAATACAAGAAGCATATCACGGACGATATGACGGACGATGAATTGTTCAACATATTGGGAGGCATGCTGAATAAACTCAAAGACGGGCATGTCAGTTTGTATTCCGATTCCGAGGTGACTTACTATACCTATTGGTTCGAAGGTTACTCCTACAATTTCAGCGAGTTACTTCTCATGAATTATCTGGGTACAAAACATCATACCGAAGGAAGTATCCGGTATACGGTCTTCTCTGAAAACATCGGCTATATGCACTGCGACAATTTTTCCGAAACGATGAACAATGAACGGATAAACATGATCCTTGATTATATGTCGGGTTGTAACGGACTGATTATCGACATGCGGAACAATAGCGGCGGTTCTATCGGTAATGCTGTACTTCTGGCCTCTCACTTCACCGATACAAAGGTGCTGACCGGATATATACAACATAAAACCGGTAAAGGGCGCAATGACTTTTCCGCAGCTAAAGCGATCTATATTGATCCAGCGATTGGAGTATATTGGAGTAAACCCGTTGCTGTTTTGTGCAATCGGAAGACATTCAGTGCAGGCAATTATTTCGTAAACATAATGAGGAATTTCCCGCAGGTCACCATCGTTGGAGATATTACGGGCGGTGGAGGTGGCTTGCCATTTACTTCCGAACTGCCTAATGGCTGGGGTGTTCGTTTTTCTACCAGCCCTCATTTTGACGCGGATATGAATCACATTGAATTTGGTATCGAACCTGACTACCTTATCTCTATGACTAAACAGGATGAAGAGAAAAGGTTAGATAGTATCATCGAAAAAGCCCGCCTTTTACTGAATCATCCAACTTTATTTTCAAAATAGCCTGCGCAACCGAAAAAACCATTTATCTTTGCATCGCAAAACAAAAACCATACGCGGATGTGGCGTAATTGGCAGCCGCGCTAGACTTAGGATCTAGTGCCGTAAGGCGTGGGGGTTCGAGTCCCTTCATCCGCACACTATTACATTTGGATGTCAATATATAATAGTATTTTAAGTTCAAATGTAATAGCCTCAAACCCGCAATTGAAAGGGTGTTT
>JAIRKY010000062.1 GCA_031259755.1 Mediterranea sp. (in: CFB group bacteria)
GAACACAGAGGCTTCGCCTGGATCTTTTGGGTGTAAAGCGACCATCAGAAGAGAAACATGCAGGAAAGACGCCCGGGTTCCGGTGTAGCCGTTTCCGTCATATTTGTAATACTTCTGGGCGGTTCATGATGTGAATCACAACCGGCCCGCGTTAATTTGACTCTGGAGACGACCGCCAGGCGTGGCGGCCCTCACTATTAAGTTTTGTTGCAGTTGGCGAATAGCCAAAAAGGCATGAAGCGGAAAAGCAAATGCCGGAATCCCGTCTTTGTTGTGAAACACGGATGGGTTTTTAGCGCTTCGCGCAATGGCTAAGATAGAGGCTTATGTCAAATACAACTTACTCTGTTATTCACAATTATTCGTCCAATCGTTAGAAAAAACAAGATGAGAAAAAAATTAAAACCGGAAAGGCAAATTAAGCTGGCGGCATAGCAAAAAAGAAGGTATCCACTTTTGGGACACCCTCTTTTGACTATAGTTAAGAATTTAATCTTTAAACTTCTGCTTCAGTTGGGATGATAGAAACGGATCTCTTATCGTTTTTACCTCTTTTGAAGCGAACTGTTCCATCTATTAGAGCGAAAAGAGTGTGGTCTTTACCCATGCCCATGTTGATACCCGGGTGGAATTCAGTACCCCTTTGACGAACGATGATATTACCTGCTTTGCAGGCTTCGCCACCAAATATCTTTACGCCTAATCTCTTACTGTGTGATTCGCGGCCGTTCTTCGAACTACCGACACCTTTCTTATGTGCCATTTCTTCTTACTTGTTTAATGATTAAGCTACTACTTCTTTAATTGTTAACTCTGTAAATTGTTGGCGGTGACCGTTTAACTTCCTGTGACCTTTTCTTCTTTTCTTGTGGAAAATAAGGACTTTGTCACCCTTAACCAGGCTTGAAACGATTTCGCAAACAACTTTGGCGCCTTCGATTGTTGGATTACCTACGGTGATTGTACCGTTGTCGTCTACTAAAAGAACTTTATCAAACTCTACTGTTGCACCGTTTTCAGCATCTTGAATGCGGTGAACGAACAATTTTTTTCCGGCTTCAACTTTAAACTGTTGGCCTTTGATCTCTACGATTGCGTACATCTGTTTTTTATACTATACAGGTTTTCTCCGTCGGGTGGCCTCTAATCACATAAGAGAGCGCTTGGTTTACCCGGAGCGGAATAATCAAGGTGCAAAATTAATGTTTTTATTTATTTTGTACAAGATAAATTCCCAAGTTATTTATATCTTCCACCTGATTTCCAATATTTCCGATAATAATCTTCGTTCAGGCTACTGATAATGACGCCCTGGCTGCTACTGGCATGGATGAACTTCTCGTTTTTCAGATAAATGCCGGAATGTGCTACTTTCTTTCCCGACCGGCTACTTGTGAAGAAAACAAGATCGCCTTCCCGCAGTTCACTCTTACTCACTTTATTGCCATTGTTGTATTGAGCGTCGGAGGTTCGTGGCAACCTGATATGATATACTTTACGGTATATTTGCGTGGCCAATCCGGAGCAATCTGTTCCGCTTTTGCTACTGCCACCGGAGCGATAAGGAGTCCCTAACCAACCGGATACTTCGGTATATAAAACGTGATTGTCTTTATACTCAATATCCATTTCAATCTTAACGGAGGCTTTTGCCAGGGCTCTGTAGTCAACTTTCGGCGTTGTTGTCCGGCAAGAGCTCAGAGCTGTCATCAGGGTTGCCGATAGGAGTATTTGTATTAGATGTTTCTTCATCGGTAGCTTCTACGTTGAAATAGATTTCCAGTTCTTTTTCTGCTGAATTATTTTCGTTGGCGATATCCCGTATAATTATGCCGTGTTCCAATAACGCTATCCTTAGGCATACGTCCACCGTATGATTCAGGTTATGGCTGGAAATAAGTACGATAGCATTTGTCTCTTCGTTATATTTCTTTAGCAGGTTTTTGATGATGGATTGCGAACTCGGATCAAGAAAATTGAATGGTTCGTCCAGTATCAGCAACTGTGGTTTGTGAAGCATAGCGGAAATTATTCCTATCTTTTGCTTATTCCCGGCGGAAAAGTTACGAATAAATTTCTTTTGCCCAATGATCTCACCGTTCATGAATCTTTCAAAAGGTGTAAGCCGTTTATCAACCTCCTCTTTTTTAAGACCATACATTTTCCCGATGAAATAAAAGTATTCTTCCGGGGTAAGGTAATCTATCAGGAAACTGTCATCAATGAACGCGCCGGTCATTGTTTTCCAATCTTCGCTTTTGCTTACGTCGATATCGTTAATGGTTACTTCTCCCTGATCTGCTTTGAGTAAATCAAGTATCAAACGGAACAACGTTGTTTTTCCTGCTCCATTGTTTCCGACCAGTCCGATCATTTCCCCCTGATTGACAGTATAACTGTCAATATCTACGGCTTTCTTTTCTCCAAAGAATTTCTGCAATTTATTAATGGTAATCATATTTTAGTTTTTTTTAGTTTTTAGTTTTAAGTTCTAAATTCCATCAGTACTGAAACTCAAAACTCATCTAGTGTCCCTGAAACCTCCCATATTGGTGTATCTGCGTTTCATGAACCGGTTATATACGTTCTTGATCCACAGGTGCGACGCTGATACGAAAGCCAGTCCAATGGATAATAGTATCCATTGCCCGATGACTTCTCCGAATACGGCGTCAAGTGCAAACAAAATAGTTATCGGTAGGCCAAATGTCCCGAAGCTAACCAGACTCTGGAAACCGGTTCCTGATGATTGCCTTCCTGTCAGTCCCTCATTGAGAGGTACGGTTTTGTTGTTATATACAGTCAGTTGGAATAGCATGAAGTAACCGGGCCCGATTGCGAAAAAGGCGAAGGCGAAAGCGCTGAGTAATGAGAGTTTGCCCATGACGATAGCAGGTATCATTAGAACGAATGGAATGATCACTCCTATGCTGTATAAATAGTATTTGGCTTTCAGTAGGCTGTATATGGATTCTTTGCGGGTCATCAGTCCGTCAAGGTAATTTCCTTCGTATCCCATGATTTGGGTCAGGATAACTGCTCCAATACCCACGAAGCTGTATATAGCGATGAAGTTCTTCATGAAAACCCCATCGTAAACATCTCCAAAGCTAAGGATAGCGGAAAACACGACTACAAGGATGGTTATGGTGCGTAATGACGCTTTGCAACGTTTGTTGCGAAATAGCATTTTAAGTTCCAGACGGAAGTATTCGCCGATTTCTCCGTAGCGTTCCAGGAATTTATATTCGGATATGGTTCTGATTTTAGTGTCTTCCACTTTGTTGATCTCTATGTACACAAGTTTAGACATGACTGCACGGTTGATCAACCATACAACGGCTATAGCGAACGCAACGATCAGGTATGCCGACATCTTTCCTTCAATGAATCCCTCCCCTAAATCCCTGGTGAATGTGCTGACCGGCTTGTCGAGGGTAAACTCGGCGACTCCTAATAATGCATATACAACTATGGGAAGCAGTATCCACCAGATCCTTTCCCGCATAAGCGTACGGCATAACAGAAACCCATAGTTGTTGAATATCATTAGCAGATAGATGCCAATGGTATATGTTATGATCCCACTGATGCCAAAATATTTAGGTATTGTACTGAATATGGCAAATGGGATAATGAAGAATAGCCATAGCGCATTGAATGAACTTAGTCCTGAACGGATCAGAAGAAAGTCGATCAGACGGTTTTTCTTTACCGGAAGCAACAAATAAGGTTTTATCTCTTGTGTCGGAGTCTTCTGGATAGGAAAACGCATAATAAAATCCAGTATAAGTATAAATAACAACCCGGAGTTCAGGATATGATAAGGTTCCATATTGGGGGCCAACTCCTGGAAGAGCTTGGCGAATGATACTCCGAAGAAGATCAGATACCCGATCCAGAAGATGGACATGAAGTACATGAAGAATTTCCCGAACCGGTTCTTCTCATACATCGGGTGTCTTTTCGCAGCAAGCTTACCGTGCCGGCGAAGTTCGTTGAATAGGTTGAATAAATGATTCATTGTATTTTTTCTTTTATTTGTCGCCCATGTCGTTTTAATAAATCTTTTATATTGCTTCCCGGATACGCACAAGCTTAACCAGCAGATCTTCGAGCAGGTCGAGTTTCAGCATATTGGCTCCATCGCTTTTTGCTACTTCCGGATCTTCGTGTGTTTCAATGAATATTCCGTCGACACCTACAGCGATGCCTGCTTTGGCTATGGTTTCGATGAGTCCGGGCATTCCTCCGGTTACTCCACTGTTCTGGTTCGGCTTTTGCAGGGAATGGGTAACGTCGAGTGCAACAGGATAACCAATGGCTTTCATTTCCGGGATTCCGCGGTAGTCTACCACCAGATCCTGATAGCCGAATGTCGTTCCACGCTCTGTAATCATCACGTTCGGGTTACCGGCTTCTATAACTTTGTCTACTGCGAATTGCATAGCTATAGGCGACAGGAATTGTCCTTTTTTCACGTTTACTATCTTACCTGTTTCGGCGGCAGCCACCAATATATCTGTTTGACGGCAGAGGAAAGCGGGGATTTGTAGTACATCCACATATTCGGCAGCCATGACGGCTTCGGCGGCGGAATGAATATCGGTTACGGTAGGTACACCGAAAGTCTTGTTTACTTTCTCCAGGATCTTCAATGCCTTCTCATCACCTATACCGGTAAAAGAATCCAGGCGCGAACGGTTTGCCTTGCGATATGACCCTTTAAATACATAAGGGATCTTTAGCTTATCGGTTATGGTGACAATTCGTTCGGCAATTCGCATAGCCATCTCTTCACCCTCGATGACACATGGGCCTGCCAGAAGGAAGAAGTTATCCGGCATTTCCTTTCCGACAGCCTCACCCCGGCCCTCTCCAAAAAAAGAGAGGGAGAAGGGGGTTACTCTCTTTGAACTATTATCCACTGTTCTATTTATTATTCGTTATGCTTTTTATTTTGTTTTGAGACACAGACTGACTAAAAATAATCCGCGTTTCATTTATTCAATCCGAAATGATCAACGTAATCGCTTCCGGTTTGATCCCAATTTCTATGGGGAAATGCTTGGGTAGCAAACGGCCGTCCAGATCAACGGATGCATTACGTGCACGTAGAACCTTTACCTTTTTGGTTCGGTAAGACCTTACTATTTTGTGGTTAAGTATTCGTCCTTGAATGAGCATCCATAGTCCGGAAAATATCTGTAGGGCTTGTGGGCGGTAGATGATGGATACATCCAGCCAACCGTTGTAGGGTACTGCGCTCGGGGTTTGTCCATATCCGCTGGAGCTGCCCACACAGATGGTCATCACTCGTCCACGGATGTGCTCGTCGTTGATTTTCAGGTGTGTACGATATAGATTCCGTTCAAAGAAAAGCAGGAAGAATGCTGCCAGGTAGGAGATGTACTTCACTCCCCAGAATCGTTTGGTCTGGTCTGTGATTTTTACGATACGCGCTCCCAAACCTATATTTACCGCGTTGAGGAAAAATCTACATTCGTGCGTCTGCATGTTGAAATAACGGCAGAATCCAACGTCTATTTTTCTTTTTCTATGATTGATGATACAATCTACGGCTTTCCTGTAATCAAGGTCTTCATTCCAGTATTTGGCAAAGTCGTTGCCTATACCATTAGGGATGATACCAATGGCGATCTCGCTCTTATCTCCTGCGTCGGAAGTCATGATGCCATTGATGGCGTCATTAAGCGCGCCATCTCCTCCGACAACCACAATCGTGCGATAGTCGTTGTTGGCAAGAATTTTGGCCAGTCTCTCCACAGAGCCGAAACCTTCGGATTGTACATAATCGTAGGATACCCCTTTACTGTCCATGTACTCCTTAATTTCTTTCCAGCGTTTCTTCGCTTTCCGTGTTCCAGCCTTGGGGTTATAAATCACGCCCCATTTTTTTGGGTTTACACTCATACTGTTTTTTATTGAGGAGTTGAGAAAAATCCTTTCACTCCTTTAATTCTATATCATTCTTCACTCCTTTAACTTCTAACTCCTGATCAATGCCTTCGCTTCCCGTATTTTTTCTTCCATCGGAATACCGGCATCGATCCAATGAATTTTAAATCCCCGCCGTTCCATACCTCTAAACCAGGTCATCTGACGTTTGGCAAACTGATGGATGGCAATTTCCAGTCCGTTATACATCTCATCATATCCGATTTGTCCTGTTACATATAACGTGAGGAACTTGTATTCCAGTCCGTAGTAGATCAGATCGGCGGCAGGCACTCCTTTTTCCAGTAGTCCCTTTACCTCTCCTATCATTCCGTCAGCTATGCGTTGTTTCAGTCGCCGGCTAATTCTCTCCCTACGCGATTCACGGTCTATATCCAACCCGATGATGAAGCTTTTTATCGGGGGGAACGCTCTCTCTTCCAATTTATATGTTGCATAATATTCTTCGATCTCGATGGCGCGAATCGCGCGTTTGACCGTATCCACATCGGTGGTATTATGCAATGTTTTATATGCGCTTAGTATCCCGGCCAGTTCGTTTAGCGTTTTGCCTGCCAACTGTTGCCGGATTTCCAGATTTCCGGGTACAGGTATCAGTTTATACCCTTTAAGGACAGATTCCAGATACATACCTGTACCACCACAGATGATAGGGAGTTTTCCTCTCGATCGTATATCCTCGTATGCGGTAAGGAAATCCTGTTGGTACTCGAACACATTATATTTATATCCCGGGTCGGCAATATCTATCAGATGATAGGGAATCTGTTTTCCGTTTACCGTGTAATCCTCCAGATCTTTGCCTGTCCCCAGATCCATGCCACGGTAAAGCTGTCGCGAATCGGCGCTAATGATTTCCGCATCAAGTTCATAGGCCAAAACTGCTGCAAATGGTGTTTTTCCGGAAGCGGTAGGGCCTAATATGGTGATCAGATCATAGCTTGACATGGTCCTGTTTGTTGATATTCCCACAAAAATAGGAAAAAGACGCCGAATGTTCGATACTTTGTAACTGAAAAGATAAGGCAAACGCATGAAATTGTAATCTTTGCCGGATGAAAGAATTTACTTCTCTGCGAAACGTAGTTTTATTTACATTTATAAAGATATACAGTCGAAAACTCTTAAAGTGTGTTATAATGTGATTGTTTCTGTGCACAAAGCTTGCAGATAACAAAAAAGTCCGTAACTTCGTTTCGTGTTTTTCATAGTATTAGATTTAAGGTTAATAAAGGTTGGGATCAGGCGTGATCCCTTTTTTTGTATTTATACGTCAAGTATCTTATTTCCTGTCGAAGTAGCCGATGTTTCTTTGATGAAACGAACACAGACAGCGCCAACGATCAGTAAAACACCTGCCAGGACAAGCATATTGATCTCAGGAGCAAGTCCTCCCTGTGGAGTGAACAGGCTAAGTACCACACCACCCAATGAAGCCGCTACGATTTGGGGAATACAAATCGTTCCGTTGAATAACCCCAGATAAGTACCCATACGACTACCCGATAAGGCATTCGTAAGGATCGTGAAAGGCAGTGCCAACATGGCCGCCCATGCGCAACCGATAAATAGAAATGAAGCGAACAATATGTATTGATCGTGTATGAACGAAATAGAAATGAAACCTATAGCGCCCAAAATGAGACTTAAAGAATAAATGAATTTCCGGCTTCTGAAGAAAGGAATAACTGCCGCCCAGATAACGGATCCGATGGCTTGCACGGCAAACAGGATACCTACCCAGTTGGCCGCGTTCTGGTATTGATCGGTCTGAGTATCGAGCACAACTTTCATCAGTTGAGTTGATTCGTCTACGGCTTCTTTAACCGGCGTATCGAAAACCTGAAAAGCGATACTGCCGTTTGTATAGGTCCACATGTACATGAAAGCGGCCCAACAGAAGAATTGTACCGATCCGACCGTCCAAAATACTTTAGGAGCTTTCACCAATAGTTTGAACATCGTTGTTTTTTCATTCTTTTCCTTTTCTGTAATTCCATGATATTCGGCGTATGCTTCAGGAGGCATCTCCTTGACTTTAGCCGTTGTATATACGACACAAAGGATCAGGATGACGGCGCCGATATAGAATGAGAAAATAACGGAATCCGGAACAACTCCCTCAAATGCCGTATTGGCGATGCCAACGGCCGCGAAAAGAAAAGGAAACAAATATCCGGCAAGGCTTCCGGCATTGCAAAGGAAACTTTGAATAGAGTAGGCGAGTCCTTTTTGTTTTTCGTTGACCATATCGCCTACCAACATTTTAAAGGGTTGCATAGCCATATTGATTGCCGTATCCAGAAACATTAACGATACAAGTCCGAAGATCATTGCCGTACCGACTGTCATTCCAAAGCTACCCGCGTTAGGAAGCAGGCACATGACAATGACCGCGATTACCGAACCGATGAATAGATAAGGAATGCGGCGTCCGAACCGGGTCCATGTTTTGTCACTGGCCGAACCGACTATGGGTTGTATGATGATCCCCGCCAATGGAGGAAGGATCCAAAAATAGCTCAAATTATGCGGGTCTGCTCCCAATGTTGCGAATATACGGCTGATATTAGCGCTTTGCAGTGCGTATGCGATCTGAACGCCGAAAAAACCGAAGCTAATGTTCCATAGCTTCCAAAAACTTAAATCAGGTTTTGCTTTCATGGTATTAATGTGTCATAATTGTTTGGTCGTTCCCCGTATTACCAGATTCGTTCGTACAATCCTATTGGAACTTTTTTCTTTTTTTCCTTCTATCTTGCTAATCAACAGATTGATGGCGCTTTCGCCAATCTCTTCTCCATGCTGTTCTATGGTGGTTAACTCAGGCTCTGTGGCTTGGGCAATGGCTCCATCGGTAAAACCGCAGATAGAAACTTCATCCGGAACTTTTAATTTGGCTTGTTTGCAGGCATACAATATGCCTGAGGCCGTTTCATCATTAATAGCGAAGAATCCATCCGGACGATCCTTTTCTTCCAGAATATCAGGGGTGATCGCGATCGCTTGTTCCCGTGTGTCACAGAACTTTATCATACGGTCATTTACCGGAATTTTATATTTTTTCATGGCATCCAAATAACCGTTGCGTCTGTTTTTAGAGATCTCCAGGTGTGGAGGCCCACTATAAAAGAATATCCGCTTGCATCCGGTTTGAATCAAATATTCCACCGCACCGAATGAACCGGCATAATCATCTACTACTACACGTCCTGTATGGATCCCTGTACAGATACGATCGTAAAATACGATAGGAATATTATGGTCGAGCAATTCCTGGTAATGGTCGTATTGTATCGTATCTTTGGCTAAAGAGGTGATCACTCCGCAAACTCTGGCTGCCAGAAAAGAATGTACTATTTTCACTTCACGTTCATACTTTTCATTGCTTTGTGCTATCAGGATGTTATAACCGGTCTTTGCCGCCGTAACTTCAATCCCGCTTAGCACGCAAGAAAAAAAGTGGTGTACAAGTTGGGGAATGATAACCCCAATCGTATTTGAACGGTTTGTGCGCAGGTTGAGCGCCAACACATTCGGTTTATAATTATGCTCTTGCGCATATTTATGTACTGTATCTTTTGTCTCCCGGCTAATATCAGGATTATCCTTTAAAGCTCTCGACACAGTAGAGGGGGATACGCCCAACGCTTTAGCTATGTCTTTGATCGTTATCTGCGGGTGCGGGTTACTCATGGCATATATTACTTCAAGATTAAGGTAAAGTTAAGTAGAAAACGACAAACTGCAAAACAAAAAAGGAATTCAGTATTTTCTCTATAACAAATGTACAGTAATTAAGAAACTGTTTTGATTTTATTTTTTTATCCGATGTCATAGCGGCTATAACTGTGGAGGCGATGCCTTGTATGAGATACGGAAAACAGAATTGTAAATAATAAGAGACTTTGCAAATGCCGTAAGACAGAGTTACTTCGTCAGGAAATTCAGGTTGTCAAAATAAACTCTATTGGATAGAGCATACTCTGTTCGCTTGTCGCCTTGCTTTCTACATTTTAAAGTACACCCGAAGAGAATCGAACTCTTATCTGAGGTACCGGAAACCTCCATTCTATCCATTGAACTACAGGTGCATTACGCTTTTCCGCCATTTATACTTCGGTAAGTGCGATTGATGCGGTGAAAAACTGAAAACACATTTGTCCCCCTCTCTGCGATTTCTATTCTACTAAAACTGTGCAAAATTAAAAAAAAACCTTGCACTCTCCTAATGATTTATCCTTTTTTAGGGCAACGCAGATTCAGGTTCCTGATGCAGCCGGTTTATCTATCCGTTCTATATTCTTAAAAAAAGCAAAAAGAGGATGTATCAGCTTGAAGTGCATCCCAAAAGTTTTGTCTAACTTTTGGGGTCACTTCAAATATACGACACATCCTCTTTCCCTTTTCACGGCAGGCGTTTAATTCATCGCTTGCCCGCTGATCATCCCGGCCAGTACACTGGCTATGGCGATCAGGATTTTGTAGATCAATTTTTTAGTCGAATCTTTCACCTTTCATATTTTTAAAAATTAAAAAACTAAGAGGATGTGTCATAAGCGCCGGTATGAACCACAAATTAACAGATCACACGGATCTCTTAATTTACCGGTTGTTGATGATCACAACATCATCCAATCTGTGCAATCT
>JAIRKY010000052.1 GCA_031259755.1 Mediterranea sp. (in: CFB group bacteria)
AGAAACTGTTTTAAATTTCTCATTTTATTCTGTTTAGCATAATTTGCATCATTGTCAAATATATCAAGGTTTAAACACAGAGACACAGAGTTTTAATTTGATTAAGTAAAGCGAAGCCTTCGCGCCCTCTGTCTTCTTAATCAAATTAAAACTCTGTGTCTCTGTGTTCAAATATTCTTCCAATCTGTGTAATCTGTGCGGCATTGATAACCATAAACAATATAGAAGATGAAATTGATGGCGGTAAAAAGACAAAAGGAAGAAAACAGCATATCATTTTCTGAGTTTTTAAGTTTTAAGTTTTAAGACTTTGCGCATAAGGGTTGGATTGCGTATCTTTGAGCGCTTGGAATAAACTAAGAATTTATAACTTAAAATTTGATCAGTGAATCAACAATATCCTTCGATGTTATTGGAGAAAGCGGTGAACGAGTTCTCCAAACTACCGGGTATCGGGCGGAAAACCGCGATGAGACTTGCGCTCCATCTGCTCCGGCAGGAGACAAGTGTGGTGGAAGCGTTTGGCTATGCAATGATCACGTTGAAACAGGAGGTGAAATATTGCAAGGTGTGCCATAATATATCTGATACGGAAGTTTGTCAGATCTGCGCCAATCCTCAACGTGATAATTCCACAATTTGTGTTGTAGAGAATATCCGTGATGTGATGGCGGTGGAAGGAACCCAGCAATTCCGCGGGTTGTATCATGTATTGGGCGGGGTAATCTCGCCGATGGACGGAATAGGGCCGGGTGACTTACAGATAGAAAGTCTGGTCGACAGAGTGGCTCAGGGTGGGATCAATGAAGTCATTCTGGCTCTGAGTTCTACGATGGAGGGTGACACAACGAACTTCTATATTTATCGGAAGTTCGATAAAATGGAAGTTAAACTGACTGTGATCGCCCGTGGGATCTCTATCGGTGATGAGTTGGAATATACCGATGAGGTTACGCTGGGACGTAGTATTGTTAATCGAATTTCCTTTAAATGAGGAGAAGTTGGAAATTATGTTTAAGCAAATAGTACGAAATCTGAAAATGCAATACGGCTTGTTTTGGCTATTGCCGGCTCTGTTGGCGATAGCCTATGAAACCGATCTTCTTCCTGTAGGTCTTTATGCCGATGATCCGCAAATGATGTATGTTTGGGAGACTACGGGTATATTGACTGCCATTGTTTGTGTACCTTTGTCATTGAAACTGTTCAGCGTTGTACTTAAAAAGAAGATAAGCGAGGTTCACCTGACCGAAGCGCTATCCGGATATCTCTTTTGGAGTGGAGTCCGTTTGGGTATATTGGAGATCGCGGTACTTCTGAATGTTTTTGTATATTACCTGACGCTTAGCAATGTCGGCGCTTTCTGTGGTTTGATAGCCCTTGCCGCTTCTGTTTTTTGCCTTCCCTGCGAAAAGCGTATGTGTGAAGACTTGAACGTAACGAACGGGAAATAGTTTTATGCCAACATCATACCTGTCAAACGATCGTATCTATCTCCGGGCGGTAGAGCCGGAGGACCTGGACATATTCTATCGAATGGAGAATGACCCCGCTCTCTGGGAGATCAGTAGTTTTACAATGCCCTATTCCCGTTATGCACTGACGCAGTATATTGAAAACCTGGTCAATGATATATATACGGACAAGCAGCTTCGCTTTATGATAGTGCGCCGGAACGACCATGCTGTTTTGGGCGCTATTGACCTGACGGATTTTGTTCCGCTCCATTCGCGGGCAGCCGTGGGCGTTGCTCTTTTGGAGGAGTATAGGGGAAATGGGTATGCTAAAGATGCCTTGTCTTTATTATGCGATTATGCTTTTGGCTTTTTGCGTATGAAACAACTTTATACCCATATTCCAATTGATAACGAAGCCAGCCGGAGTTTATTCGGCAAATCCGGTTTTCAGGATTGTGGGATCATGAAAGCATGGCTGCAAGTCGGCAAAGCGTATAAGGATGTGGTCATGATGCAGCTCATCCGGTAATAGCGTACCCCGTTTTAAATAGGAGAAATATTTATAGAATGGTGAATAGATTTGGGGGGGATAATAGCCGGCAAAAGAGAAAAGTACAGGAACATCAAAAATATTTCGCAGGAATATTTTGGCAATTCAAAAATAGTCTCTACATTTGCATCCGCAATCGAGAAATAACCACGGTTTCGAAACAGAGATGCTTGATTTATTGGCCCATTCGTCTATCGGTTAGGACGTAAGATTTTCATTCTTGAAAGAGGGGTTCGATTCCCCTATGGGCTACAAATATTAAAATGAACGAATAAAAAAGATTAGTCGAGATGGCAAATCACAAATCATCATTAAAGAGAATCAGACAAGCAGAAAAGAGAAGGCTTCACAACAGATATTATGCAAAGACAATGCGTAACGCCGTTCGGAAGCTTCGTTCCACTTCGGAAAAATCAGAAGCAATTGCTTTGTATCCAATTGTTGTTAAGAAGATCGACAAGTTGGCTAAGGTGAATATTATTCACAAAAATAAAGCTAACAACTTGAAGTCTAAGTTGGCTATCTATATTAATAAGTTGGCGTAAGACATTGATCTAATTTGGATTATATCTATCTACGAAGGCCGGACTTTACAGCTCGGTCTTTTGTTGTTTGTGTCGTACGAAAGCAAAAAATGAAAAGCGCTGGAACGCGGAAAATTAAAGGTTATATGAAGTCTATATTACGGAATATTTTCAGTACATTTGCTTAGTATTTTAATAGGAAAGATAAATTATGAACGAAGAACAAATCACCAGCAACAATGGCGCATATTCGGCCGATAGTATTCAGGTACTCGAAGGCTTGGAAGCGGTAAGAAAACGCCCCGCAATGTACATTGGCGACACTGGTTTAAAGGGATTGCATCATCTGGTTTATGAAGTAGTGGATAACTCCATCGACGAAGCCCTGGCCGGATATTGCGATCGTATCGACGTTACAATAAACGAAGATAACTCTATAACCGTTCAGGACAACGGGCGTGGTATTCCGGTAGACTTTCACGAGAAAGAGCAGAAATCGGCTTTGGAAGTTGTAATGACCGTACTTCACGCCGGAGGTAAGTTTGACAAAGATTCGTATAAAGTTTCCGGAGGTTTGCACGGTGTAGGTGTGTCTTGTGTGAATGCACTATCGATCCACATGACTACCCAGGTAGCCAGAGAAGGTAAGCTTTATCAACAAGAATACGAAACAGGTAAACCGTTGTATGCCGTAAAGCAAATCGGAATAACCGAAAACAGAGGTACACGCCAACACTTCGTGCCGGATAATACGATCTTCACCGTAACGGAATATAAATATGATATCCTGGCTACCCGTATGCGCGAACTTGCCTATTTGAACGCGGGAATCACAATTACGTTAACGGATCGCCGGGTGATTGAAGGAAACGGTTCTTTTAGAACCGAAACGTTCTACTCTGAAGAAGGATTAAAAGAATTTGTGCGATTTATTGAATCTTCACGTGAACACCTGATTCCAAATGTGATCTATATCAGTACAGAGAAACAAGGCATTCCGGTAGAAGTTGCCATCATGTACAACACTTCGTATGCGGAAAATGTCCACTCGTACGTAAACAATATCAATACAGTCGAAGGAGGAACGCATCTTGCCGGATTCCGCCGTGCATTGACACGTACGTTGAAGAAATATGCCGAAGACTCTAAAATACTTGAAAAGGTAAAAGTAGAAATATCCGGTGATGACTTCCGTGAAGGTTTGACGGCTGTTATTTCCATAAAGGTTGCCGAACCCCAGTTTGAAGGACAGACCAAAACCAAGTTAGGTAATAACGAAGTAATGGGCGCTGTGGATCAAGCGGTAGGCGAAGCGTTGGCATACTTCCTGGAAGAACATCCGAAAGAAGCGAAGATTATTGTCGATAAAGTTATCCTTGCGGCAACTGCACGTCATGCAGCGCGTAAGGCCCGTGAGATGGTACAGCGCAAATCACCGATGTCGGGTGGAGGACTACCGGGCAAGTTGGCCGACTGCTCAGACCGTGATCCGGACAGATGTGAATTATTCCTTGTCGAAGGGGATTCTGCGGGCGGTACTGCAAAGCAAGGGCGTAACCGCGCGTTCCAGGCTATTCTTCCGCTTCGCGGTAAAATTCTGAATGTAGAGAAAGCCATGTATCACAAAGCATTGGAAAGTGACGAGATCCGCAATATATATACGGCTTTAGGCGTTACTATCGGTACAGAGGAAGATAGCAAGGAAGCGAACCTTGATAAACTGCGCTATAAGAAGATCATTATCATGACCGATGCCGACGTTGACGGATCTCATATCGACACATTGATCATGACATTCTTCTTCCGCTATATGCCGCAACTTATCCAAAACGGATATCTATATATTGCTACCCCTCCGCTCTATCTCTGCAAGAAAGGGAAGGTGGAAGAGTATTGCTGGACAGACACGCAACGCCAGAAGTTCATTGAAGTTTATGGCGGCGGTTCCGAAAGCGCAGTCCATACTCAACGTTACAAAGGTTTGGGTGAGATGAACGCACAACAGCTTTGGGAGACGACAATGGATCCGGGAAACCGCATATTAAAACAGATCACTATAGACAACGCGGCAGAAGTAGATTATGTATTTTCCATGCTAATGGGCGAAGATGTCGGCCCCCGTCGCGAATTCATTGAGCAGAATGCGACATACGCCAATATAGATACATAAATGCTATTAACATTATTGCTTTTTTAAAATAACCAACCTCACATTTCACATGTGAAAAGCGTCGGCAAGAGATTCTCCTTTTGCCGGCGCTTTACTTTTTTCAATTAAAATATTCCGGTTATTACAAACCGGTCTCAACAAAATGGCGTTTTCGATTACACAAAAGAGACAACTATGTAACAATAAAACAAAAAATGACACGAAATCCCGTCGTTACCTGTAACTCTTTTGTAACGTAAATTACACCTAAACATAATACTCTCTTCATGCCTTGTTAACACTCAGCCTGTACTTTTACGGTGTAATTAACAACTAAAAAGTATATGAAGAAAGCAGGATTGTTCCTTTTATCCGGAATGCTGTGTCTATACGGCTATTCGCAAGAGACCCCGGATCAGGATATAAACGAACGTGTCGGTAACCTTGAGGCTAACGTTGAAAAGATGAGGCAGCTCAGGTTCTCCGGCTATGTACAGACGCAGTGGACATGGAACTATGCGGGTGTATCCACCGGAGACCAAAATGATTTCTCTATTCGTAGAGGCAGGCTGAAGGCTGCTTATACAAATAAGTATGGAGAAGCTGTTTTCCAGATCGATGCCACAGAGGAAGGCGTAAAAGTAAAAGACGCTTATTTAAAATTACAAACGCACACCGTAGAATGGGTTGCTTTACGGGGCGGGATCTTTGATCGTCCTTTTGGATATGAGATATCTTATTCCTCGTCCCGTCGTGAATCGCCTGAACGTAGCCGGATATTTCAAACGCTCTTTCCTAAGGAACGCGACCTGGGAGCGGAGCTGATCTTCAAAGGTCCGGCAAATACCCACTTCCAACCCTTAACCCTTAACATCGGGCTCTTCTCAGGTAACGGCGGACAAGCTAAAGAAACGGATTCCCGGAAAGATTTTATCGGTCATTTGTCTTATACCAAAAAGTCGGACAACTTCACCTGTGGTATAGGAACGTCTCTTTATGCCGGTGGCGTCCGCCTTGCCGGAAATGAACAACAGAAAGCATATATCTTTCTTGATGGGGCTTTTGTGGAAGATACGGCGCTAAAACCGGGCGATTACGCCAAACGGCAATATTACGGCTTTGACGGCCAGATCGGGTTAAGCTCCATGCTGGGGATGACTTTCCTGCGGGGAGAATATCTCCGGGGAACACAACCGGGAGCGAAAGGAGGAAGCAAAAGCCCTACGGGAGCGATAACGACGGATATCTATGTACGGAAATTCAACGGCTACTATCTGCAATTCGTACAAGATATATGTGCCTCCAAACATTCGATCGTAGCCAAATATGATGCTTACGACCCGAATATAAAGACTTCCGGGAACGGATGCCGGAACGAAGGAGACATTGCATATCATACCGTTGGATTCGGATGGTTGTTTCGTGC
Source organism: Mediterranea sp. (in: CFB group bacteria) (assembly GCA_031259755.1). Taxonomy (GTDB): domain Bacteria; phylum Bacteroidota; class Bacteroidia; order Bacteroidales; family Bacteroidaceae; genus Bacteroides. The sequence continues at coordinate 6,107 of JAIRKY010000052.1, forward strand.
GAATCAAAACCTGCGGATCATGTGCTATTATGAAACGAACGTTAACGAAAGAGTAAATAACGAACAGGTAGATACCAAATACAACAAGAATGTCAAAGACGATATGTTTACCTTACGTTTACAATATAAGTTCTGAAATCACAGGTTCCCTTCAGGGGTCTGAAAGAAAACGATATAAACCAATTAAAAACAAAAGTTATGAAGAAGAGTAGTCCAATGAGTAAACCGCTGTTCCTCCTGATACTCCTGCTGGGAGTAACCCCTTGGGTGTCGGCGCAGAAATTGAAAGGTAGTGATACGTTGCTTCCTTTAGTGCAAAAAGAATCGGAAAACTATCTGAAGGAGAATAAAGACGCGAATGTTACGATTACCGGTGGCGGTAGCGGCGTCGGTATCTCCGCCCTGATAGACGGAACGGCGGATATCGCCATGTCATCCCGTAAGATCAAGTTCGATGAAAAAGTGAAGCTCCAGGAAGCCGGTAGAAGTCCGGTAGAAGTAATTGTGGCTTACGACGCACTGGCAGTTGTTGTTCATCCGGCTAACAGCGTGACCGACCTGACCCGCGAGCAACTCGAAGGGATATTTACCGGAAAGATCAGGAATTGGAAAGAAGTAGGCGGCGAAGATCTGAAAATAGTTGCTTATTCCCGTGAGACAAGTTCAGGCACCTACGAGTTCTTCAAGTCGGATATCTTGAAGAATAAAAACTACATGCCCTCCATTCTGAGTTTACCCGCTACCGGCGCCATCATTCAATCGGTGAGCCAGACGAAAGGCGCCATCGGATATGTCGGATTGGCCTACCTGAACAAGAATGTAAAAGCCATACATATCTCCTACGATAAGAAGAATTACGTGGAACCGTCTTTCGAGAATGCCAGAAACAAAACATATCCTGTGGTTCGTCCGCTATTCTTTTACTATATAAAAGGAACGGAAAAAACGGTGAAGCCTTTCACGGATTACATCTTATCCGTTGAAGGACAGGCAACGGTTAAAACAATTGGGTATATACCGGTGAAGTAGCATGAAACGGATAAAGCAAGTCCCAGCAATGCTGATGGAGAAGTTGCTGATGATAAGCGGCTACGCCACCAGCGTGATCATCTTGTTGATCGTCATCTTCCTTTTCAAGGAAGGCGCCGGTCTGTTTACTTCTCCCGATGTGGAGGAGGGGTATGTACTTGCTGTAAACAAAGAAAACCCGGTCGGGCGACTCTCGCCGAACGAGATACTAAAGGTGTTCGATGCTGAGATCGTGAACTGGAAAGATGTCGGTGGGACGAATGAAGATATACTGGTCTTCCGCCTGAGTGACCTGACAAACTATGTGTCCGAAGAAGAATTAGGGGCGGACTTAGAGTATATTCCCCAATGCCTGAGTAAAGTCGTAGCGGAACATCCCGGTATCATTGCTTATTTCCCGGAACAATACGTAGCCGGTGATTTTGCAGGAAAGATATTGGATAAGGGCAGGATCACGCCTGCACAATTCTTTGTGGGTAAGCAATGGTATCCGACTTCACAACCATCGCCGCTCTATGGAGTGTTGCCTTTGTTATTAGGCACCCTGTGGGTGAGCTTAGGAGCTATCTTGATTGCACTTCCGTTTGGACTGGCCGTAGCGATCTATTTAGCCGAACTGGCCGATGAACGTCTGCGTAAAGTCTTAAAGCCCGTCATTGAGTTGTTGGCAGGTATTCCTTCGGTTGTCTATGGCTTCTTCGGATTGATCGTGATCGTCCCGGTGATACAAAAAACATTCTCGCTTCCGGTGGGGGAGACAGGGCTTGCAGGAAGTGTTATCCTGGCTGTTATGGCATTGCCTACTATTATCACCGTAGCAGAAGACGCGATACGTTCTACTCCACGGGCGATGAAAGAGTCCAGCCTGGCGTTGGGAGCGACACACTGGCAAACCATCCGGAGAGTGGTTATTCCTTATTCCATATCCGGTATCACGGCTGCCGCCGTACTGGGGATCGGCCGCGCCATAGGCGAAACAATGGCGGTGTTGATGGTAACCGGTAATGCGGCTGTCATGCCAACCACGCTATTGGAACCTGTTCGTACCATACCGGCGACGATTGCCGCCGAATTGGGCGAGGCGCCCGCGGGAGGCACACACTACGAAGCTTTATTCCTGTTGGGATGTATCCTTTTCCTGTTGACGCTTGTTATCAGTATTACGGTGGAAATGATGACTTCCGGGAAACGTAAACAAACGATGTAACGGTTATGGTACGGATAAAAAATAATTCGGCGCGTAAGAAGCTCTCACAACAGATCGCCTTCCGGACTTTCCGGATATTGAGTTTTGGTGTGGTAGCTATTCTCTTCTGGATACTCGGATTCATCATTGTGAATGGAATAGGGGTGGTAAACTGGGAGTTCCTGACGACGTATCCAACCGAAGGGATGACCGGCGGAGGCATTTTTCCGGCGATCGTCGGCACCCTTTATCTGGTAGCCGGTAGCGTGATCATTGCTTTTCCTGTCGGGGTGATGTCCGGGATCTACATTAGCGAGTATGCTCATAATAACTGGCTGGTAAAGTTGATCCGGATCATGACCAATAACCTGAGCGGAGTGCCCTCCATCGTGTTCGGATTGTTCGGTATGGCGCTGTTTGTTATAGCCTTCGGCTTTGGCGACTCAGTGATTGCAGGTTCGTTTACCTTAGCCTTGCTGGTACTTCCCATTGTGATCCGTACCACCGAAGAAGCCATGAAATCCATTGATAATTCTTTCCGGGTAGGTAGCCTCGCTTTGGGAGCGACAAAGCTACAGACCATCGGCCGGGTGTTATTACCCATTGCCTTTCCGAACATCATTACAGGTCTGATCCTTGCCATCGGCCGTGTATCGGGCGAAACCGCCCCGATCCTGTTTACGGCAGTGGCCTATTTCCTGCCGCAGCTCCCCGACAGCGTGTTCGATCAGGTCATGGCATTGCCCTATCATCTGTATGTAATAGCAACCAGCGGAACAGACCTCGAAGCTTCACGCCATATAGCGTATGGAACAGCCTTGATCTTGATTACCATTGTGCTCATCATCAACCTGATCGCCAATGCGCTACGCCACTACTTTGGAAAGAGAGTGAAAATGAATTAGCCATAACTCATCGTCTAAATATAAACTGAAATTTAATCCATACTTAAATTGAAATGACAAGCATTGATGCACGCGAAGTGGACTTCTATTATGGCGATTTTCATGCGCTGAAGAATATAAATATGATGATCGACAGTAACTCGGTAACTGCTTTTATCGGCCCGTCGGGATGTGGTAAATCAACCTTTTTGCGGCTGCTGAACCGGATGAATGATTTGATAGACGGTATCCGATTCGTCGGAGAAATATATATTGATAACGAGAACATCTACGGGAAAAACGTCGAAGTCGTAGAATTACGGAAGAAGGTCGGCATGGTGTTTCAAAAGCCAAACCCTTTTCCCAAATCCATTTTCGAGAATGTGGCTTATGGCTTGCGGGTAGATGGCGTAAGAGACAAAACCTTTATTGAACGCCGGGTACAGGAATCACTGAAAGGAGCAGCCCTATGGGATGAAGTAAAAGATAAACTGAAGAAATCGGCCTTTGAACTGTCCGGTGGCCAGCAGCAACGCCTTTGTATCGCCCGTACACTGGCAGTGCAACCCTCCATCATCCTGATGGATGAGCCGGCGTCTGCCCTCGACCCTATATCTACCTCGAAGATAGAAGACCTGATCTATGAACTGAAGAAAGAATATACCATCGTTATCGTTACCCACAACATGCAGCAGGCAGCCCGTGTAAGCGATAAAACCGCTTTCTTCTATCTCGGAGAACTCATTGAGTACGACAGCACCCGGAAAATGTTTACCAATCCGGCCAAAGACGCTACCCAGAACTACATCACCGGCCGCTTTGGCTAAACGGAAAATGTCTTTAACTCAATTCACCCCAATGTCGCATTTATAACTTGAATGTAACCTTAATTTTCGTACGTTCGCCCTGATCTGCTAAGCCTTTAACATATATCTTTCTGATATTTTGTTTACTTTTGCAAAATGAAACAGTTAACCGGTTTGTCGCTTGCTTAAGGTAAGAGGAAAGTCCGGGCAACACAGAGCATCCTGCTTCCTAACGGGAAGCTATCCGTGAGGGTAGGGTAACGTAGAAGAAAATAACCGCCGGGATCTCCGGAAACCGGTAAGGGTGAGAAGGTGGAGTAAGAGCCCACCAGTCGCATGGTGACATGTCGGGCTGTACGTCCCGGGAGTTGTAAGGTCATGTATACCGGCATTACGAGAGCTGCTCGCTCCACGCCGGAGGGTAGACTGCTAAAGTGGTGCGGAGACGCATCACGTAGATAAATGACAAACCGTTCGGGCATGTTATGAACCGAACGACAGAACCCGGCTTACAGGTTGACTGTTTCTTTATTCTTTTACGTTGCAAATATATGGGTAAAATGAAGACGTTAATTGAAAGGATCACCTGTTACTGGAAATTTATCACCAACGATATCTGGCGTATCACGGACAATGAAGTTACCAATCTGAAGTATACGATCTATACCGTCATCAAGACAGTGTATCTGACAGTCGAGCGTTTCATAAAAGACAATATCATGGATCGGGCGTCGGCATTGACGTACAGTACTCTACTGGCCATAGTGCCTATCCTGGCCATTCTTTTCGCCATTGCCCGTGGCTTTGGTTTCGCCAATCTGGTCGAACATCAGTTTCACGATGTCTTTGGCGGAGTGAACGATACGACCGAAACCATTCTTCAATTTGTAGATTCCTATCTGGCGCAAGCCAAAAGCGGCATGTTTATCGGTATCGGCCTTGTCATGTTATTATGGACGATACTCAATTTGACCAGTAATATCGAATATGCTTTCAATACGATATGGCAGGTGAATAAACCGCGTAGTATGTACCGTAAGATCACCGATTACTTCTCGATGTTCTTACTGCTTCCCATACTTATTGTTATATCTGTCGGCCTCAATATTTTCATGACGACTTTCCTGAAGGGAATGGAAAATTACATGATGTTGGCGCCTTTCCTTAAATTCCTGGTACGCCTGATACCTTTCGCCTTTACCTGGGGGATGTTCACCGCCTTGTATATCTTTATGCCCAATACCAAGGTTAAATTTAAACCGGCCCTGGTAGCGGGAATATTGGCGGGAACCGTGTTTCAGTTCTTCCAGATCCTGTATATCAGCAGTCAGTTATGGGTAACAAAGTACAACGCCATCTACGGTAGCTTTGCCGCGATTCCCCTGCTCTTGCTTTGGTTGCAGATGTCGTGGACGATCTGCCTGTTTGGTGTGGAATTATCATACGCATGCCAGAATGTCCATACATTCAGTTTTGACAAAGACACCCGTAATATCAGCAGGCGTTACCGGGACTTCGTTACAATTCTGATCCTGTCGCTTATTACGAAACGATTCGGCAACAACGAGAAACCCTATACGGCGGGAAAACTGTCGGAAACGTATCGTATTCCTATTAATCTGACAAACAAAGTGCTGTTCCGACTACAGGAAATCGGACTGATACACGAGGTTATGACAGACGAGAAGAATGATGATATAACCTATCAACCTTCCATGGATCCGAACCAACTCACATTGGCCGTATTACTGGAACGCCTGGATTGTCATGGCTCCGAAAACTTCAAAGTAGACCGGGAAAATGAGTTTTTGGATGAATGGGAAACGATAATAAAGATCAAAGACGAGTATTACAGAAAAGCCGGCGCAGTATTGTTAAAGGACCTATAGGACTTTTCGGCTTTCGGTGGGTCTCCTACTGTGCATCGTTAGACGTTGATGCATAAAATAATATCTCTTTCAAAGGAACTCCTTTCTCTTTTGCCAGCCTGCGCGCGTCGTCGTACTCGATAGATATGCGTCGTGTGTCGCCATAGATGGATTCCTTGGCTTGTACTTCGCCATAAGGAGTGGCTACTGTTACGGTTTTGCGAGGCAAGCATGTACGCCTGACCTGATATTTACGTACGCCGATTGTGGATGTTTCCGTAAAAAGGATATGTTCGACGGCGGGAATGTCGGCGTCGTCGCACATAACATTGATACGTGTTGCAGGACGGCATTTCTTCATATATATAGGTGTGAAGAAGACGTCTCTTGCGCCCGCTTCAAAGAGTCTTTCCATCACGTAACCAAGTATTTCGGGCGTCGTGTCGTCTATATTCGTTTCAACGACGGTACAAGTATGATGATGACCATCATCGGTTTCGCCCATGAAAAGGCGCAGCAGGTTCGGAACAGGGAACTCTTTCGTTCCTGCGCCGTAGCCTGTTTTAAGGATTCTCATTTCAGGCATCGGACCGAAGTTTTCGGCAAGTTCGGCAACGATAGCGGCGCCTGTCGGTGTCATCATCTCGCCTTCGATATCCAATTGTCTGATGCTGACCTTTCTTGCCGCTAAAACCTCGACGACTGCGGGCGCGGGTACAGGGATCCTGCCGTGCTGACAGTTGACAAAACCGTATCCGTCGTGCAAAACGGATGCACAGATCTTGTCTGGCGCGAGGATATCAATACAGATCGCCGCGCCAACAATATCAATTATCGAATCAATGGCGCCGACCTCGTGAAAATGAACTTTGTCGGGCGTCGTGCCATGCACTTTTGCTTCCGCGACAGCCAGGCGCATGAATATCTTGTCGGACAGGTCTTTTACTTTCGTAGAGACATCGCTTTTGGCTATCAGCGCGGCAATATCCGCCATTGTGCGATGCTCGTGGCTGTGGCGGTGATGGAACAGATGCAATCCTTTGTGCGCATGAGGTCTTTCATCCGTTATTACGTCCACGTGTTTCGCTTTTATACCGTGTTTTGAAACATCCGACACACGTAATTCCCATCCCTCTAATGGAAGTTTTTTCAGTTCGCCTGCAAGTTGTCCGGGCTTAACGCCAAGATCGATAAATGCAGAAAGGGTCATATCTCCGCTAATGCCCGAAAAGCAATCGAAGTATAATATGTTCATTGTTTTATGCAATTTATTTTATTTATGGCGCTTGCGATATATGCTGCGCCGAAACCATTGTCGATATTGACTACAGACACTCCGTTGGCGCATGAATTAAGCATTGCCAGGAGCGCCGATATTCCGCCGAAACTTGCGCCGTAGCCTATGCTTGTGGGTACGGCGATCACGGGCTTGTCGGTCAAACCGCCGATTACGCTTGCCAGCGCACCCTCCATGCCGGCTATGGCGATGATCACGTTTGCCGAAGCGATGACGTCCAGCCTGGCGAGCAAACGGTGAAGGCCTGCTACACCCACATCCACCAGTCGCTCGACTTCGTTGCCGAGAAATTCGGCTGTTACAACGGCTTCGTCTGCTACCGGAATGTCGGATGTACCTGCGGTAACGACTAATATCTTTCCGCCTCCGCTCTTCTCTATCGCTTGCCGGCAAACAGTAACAGTCCGCGCCGAACTGTTCCATACGGCGTCGGGATAGAGTGACAGTACCGCCTTTGCCGTATCGGGGTCAATGCGCGTCGCAAGCGCATTGTTTCCCGAATCGAGCATATTTTTCATTATACCGATGATTTGTTCCGTCTGCTTGCCTGCGCAGTAAATCACTTCGGGGCATCCGTTGCGTATCCGGCGATGATGGTCTATCAGGGCATAGCCGAGGTCGTCGAAGGGAGCGGCTTTCAGTTTGCGTTCCGCGTCGTCGACGGATACTTTTCCGTCTCTCAGTTCTTCGAGCAGTTTTCTTATTTCCATGCCTGATAATTCTTTAGTTCATGCTGCCGCTGCGAAATCCTTCCAGGTCGAGCGTTACATATCTGAATCCTAATGTTTTGATTTCTTCGGTTATCGCCGGTGTACCGAGTATGGTGTCAAAGTAACGACGTGGCGCTTCGATGCGGGCGATCTCTCCGTGCCAACGTACCCGGCAGCTTTCCATTCCACGGCTGCGCAATGTTTCTTCGGCCGCTTCTACTATGGATAGCCGTTCTTTTGTGATCTCGAGGCCATACGGAATTCGTGACGACAAGCAGGCGTTGGCGGGTTTGTCCCATGTTTCAACCCCCATTATTTTGCTGTAATGGCGAATGGCGTCCTTTGTCAGCCCGCAATCAATCAAAGGACTTACGACTCCTATTTCACGTCCGGCTTTCAGTCCGGGACGGTATTGCGACTGTGCATCGTCGGCGTTTTGCCCGTCAGCAACGTATCTGATACCATGTTTATGAGCGACTTCCAGTATCAGCGTATAATTGTTTCTCTTACAAAAATAACAGCGCATACGGCTGTTTTCAGTAAATTCGGCAGAGGCGAACGGATCTTCCTCCACCACTTCGTATGGTATACTCTGCTTCTCGAGCAAAGCAATCGCATTGTTCTTGTCGCGACGAGCCAAAACAGGCGAGTCTATCAGGACCGCCAATGCATCATTGCCTAACACTTCGTATGCAACATGTACTAAAAACGACGAATCAACGCCGCCCGAATAGGCTATACAGAGCTTTCCGTAAGAAGCGATCGTATGTCTTAAACTTTCTAACTTATCCATCCGTCAGATTAGTATAAACCACGTAACAACCGTAGGCGAAACACAAAACCGACGACACGAGCACCAATGTCGTGCGTATCCATCTTGAATGAGTCAGTTTTTTAGAAAATGGCACGCTGAATATTCCTGCGACAAGCGCCATCCCGATTATTGAGCCAACGCCAAATATCACCAAATACAACAAGCTGTTTATCAAAGTTTCAATCTGAGTCATTACCAACACTACCAGAGCGCCGCTTCCCGCCAGACCATGGATCAAGCCGATGCCATAAGAGGCTTTATGGAGGTTTTCATTCCTGAAATGTACATGGATATGAGGCATGCTGTTTTCTCCGGCATGTTCATGTTCGTGTGTATGTATGGTTTCAGAACGTTCTTTTTTGAAAAAAACGTAAAAGCGATACGATGCCACCAGTATCAGCATCAATCCTACGGTAGCTTCAAAATAGGAGAACGAGCTGTCGGGGATGTTTACCTTAAACAAGATCATGATAATTCCAATCAGAAAAATCGTGGACGTATGTCCTAATCCCCAGAAGATCCCGTCTTTTAGCGCAGGGGAAATTTTATTGCGTTGCGACACGATATTCGTAACAGCCAGTATGTGGTCGGTTTCAAAGGCGTGAAGAAGTCCTTCATACAAGGCGTAAATTAACAAAATAAACAAAGGTAGCGTATTCATAAAAACGTTGTTGATACTTACGGATGCTTGCGGAAACCAATGATCTCGCGCACTTGCCGGATCGTTTTTCGTGCGCTCTCATGTGCTTTCTCCGTTCCTTGCCGTGCGATTTTATCGAGTAATTCAGTATTGCCCATGTATTCCTCGATGCGTTCGCGGATGGGTTCATTGAACGCAACGATGTCTTCCGCCAACTGTTTTTTCAGGTCTCCGTAGCGGATAGAGCCATCGTTCCATTTCCCGTTAAAGTAATCATACGTATCTTTTGTAGATACAATGTCCAGAAAGGTGAACAGGTTTTGAATAACTTCCGGCTTTTCGCTGTTGGGAGCTGTTGGGCCGGAGTCGGTTACCGCTTTCATTACTTTTTTGCGGATGCTTGCCGCGTCTTCTTTCAGATAGATACAGTTGCCGTCTGATTTTCCCATTTTCCCTGAGCCGTCCAATCCCGGTATTTTGATCGCTTTACTTGTGAAAGAGAATGAAGCCGGTTCAGGGAATAACTCTACATCGTATATGTTATTGAAACGGCGGGCGAATTTACGTGTCATCTCCATGTTCTGTTCCTGGTCTTTTCCTACAGGCACCTTTACGGCTTTGTGAACAAGGATATCCGCCGCCATCAAGGTTGGGTAAGTCAGCAGCCCGGCATTGACGTTATCCGGTTGCTGGCGCGCTTTCTCCTTGAAGGTTGTTGTGCGTTCCAATTCACCTAAGTAGGCATTCATGTTGAGGTATAAGTATAACTCCAATACCTCTTTTACATCACTTTGTATATAGATGGTCGCCTTTTCCGGGTCGATGCCGCAGGCGAGGTATTCCGCCAAAATTGTTCTTGCGTTTTGAACAATGTCGTCAGGTTTGGGATAGGTAGTTAGGGAGTGCCAGTCTGCGATGAAGAAATAGCAATTGTACGCGTTTTGCATCTGAACAAAACTTTTCACCGCGCCGAAATAATTCCCTATATGCAGGTTACCCGTTGGGCGTATTCCACTAACAACTGTTTCCATAATTAAATAAATACTTTAAATTCGCCGCAAATATACGTAAGAAGATTGGAATATCTTATTTTTATCTATACTTTTAAAAGGAAGTATGCTTTCCATTTTATTTTGAGTTTGTGTTGTTTTGGCCTGTTAACCACAGATTACACGATTACACAGATTTTTATTATTTGGAACGCGGATCAACGGTTTGAAACGCAGATTAACGCAGATTTCCGCAGATTATTTATTAAACACGGAGAAGAATAATCTGCGTTAATCCGCGTTCATCTGCGTTTCAAACCGTAAATCCTTTTATCTTTCCCATCTGTGGTTCCCTTTGTT
>JAIRKY010000068.1 GCA_031259755.1 Mediterranea sp. (in: CFB group bacteria)
AAAAAAGTTGACCAAATAAAAGTTAATTGATTATGAGTAGAATTTTTAAAGGTCGTACTCTTCATTCGGCCGATTTCAAATTTGGCGTTATCCGTGAGTATCTGGGTTGTGATTTAAGCTTATCCGCATTTTGTAAGAAAAAGAGTTTAGATCGTGGTACTTTTCGGTATTGGCTTCATACCTTTGTTCCTGAATCAAATTTATATTTGGCAGCTATGGGTAAATCCAATGAAAAGAGTGATTCCGAAGTGATTCGTGATCTCAAGCGTCAACTCGTTGAACAAGCTGTTGAGTTGAAAAGAGAAAAGATGCGTGCCGACTTTTACGAAACGATGGTGGATGTTGCCGAAGAGCAGTTTAATATCTCCATCCGAAAAAAAGCTGGCGCCAAGCAGTAAAACGGCTTGCTGTACAGTCCGGCAGTTATTCTGTTTCCGGTCTGTGCAGACTGTTTGGTGTGAGTAAACAAGCCTGGTATAAGCATGTGGATACTGTTTTTATCCGCCTGTCCCATGAGCGTTTTCTTTTAGAATATGTGCACACGATCCGTAATCAGATTCCCGGTATGGGTGGAGAAAAGCTTTGGTTGATGTACAGGGAGTACTTTGGTATTGAACACAGCCTGGGACGCGATGCATTTCTGAATATACTTCGGGAACAGGGTCTGATGCTTCGTAAACGCAAAAGAAGTTGCCGTACAACAGATTCCTCCCACGGTCTGCCTGTATATCCGGATTTAGTGAAAGAACTACTTCTTACCCGTTCCCATCAAGTCTGGGTAAGTGATATGACTTACGTATGGACGCATGAGGGTTTTTGTTTTCTCTCTCTGGTAAGTGACGCTTATACGCATGAGATTCTCGGCTGGTTTGTAGGGCCTACCCTGGAAAGTGTTTATACATTGGAAGCGCTAAAGATGGCCTATAGCTGTTCGAACGAAAATAAAGAGAAACTGATTCATCATTCCGATCGGGGTACACAGTATGCCTGTATGCTATACACTTCCTACCTGAAAGAACGAAATGTACAAATCAGTATGACCCAGAGCGGTGATCCCAAAGACAATGCGATTGCCGAGCGTATCAACGGAATTATTAAAAATGAATTCCTGAATCATTATCAATTTGAGCATATCACTCACGTACGCCAGCGAATGGAACAGGTCGTCCAGTTCTATAATACGCAAAGGCCACACAGAAGCCTGGATATGATGACTCCTGCACAGGTCAGGGAAAAGACAGGAATAATAAAAAAACGTTGGAAATCCTATAAAGACGAGTACAGAAAACCTTATTCCTGAAAAAAGGCTATCTTTGCTCCCGGAGAAAACGCTCTGATATAAAAAAGCAAGAACAAGAAAAGACATCAGACCAAATCAACGGCCTTTCTTGTTCAATTATTTTTATCACGGGAAAACATCGTCAACCTGTTTTAGGGATAAAAAAAAGAATGGTCAACCCGCTTTAGCGATTAAATTTAAAATAGTCAACCAATTATAGTTATAAGTGTTAAACCCGTCAACTTACTATAGGGATAAGATAAAAAACAGTCAACCAAATTCAGGTTACTACAGTTAAACAACTCAACTTTCCTGTTAACCACACCAACCGTCCGTGTTAAACACGGTGGGGCCTCCTGTTAAACACGGACGGTTGGTGTGGTTAACAGGAAAGTCGGCGTGTTTAACAGGAAACCGGTGATGTTGTCATTACAGGGGTGTAGTAACCTGAGATCGGTTGTTTTCTATCTTATCTTGCAACGTTAGGGCGCTATCGGGCGAGAACGCCAATGTCCCAGGAACAAGTTACTTACTAAATTGAAAGTTGAAAATTAAATGCCCTTGTTCAATCGTAAATAGTAAATCGTAAATGGCAAATCGTAAATGGCAAATGAAAACATGTTTTGTAACATGGTTGTGTTCATTGCTTTTGTATGTATTAATCTATAATTTGCGGCCACTTAAAAATAAAGTATGCGAAAACATACTGATTGTCTCATTTAAATCCTAAATATGATGAAAGTATATCAAACAAATGAAATCAAGAACATCGCCCTGTTGGGCAGTTCCGGCTCTGGGAAAACTACTCTCGTAGAAGCTATGCTCTTCGAGAGTAGTGTTATAAAACGTCGTGGAACAATTGCCGCTAAAAATACGGTAAGTGATTATTTCCCTGTAGAGCAAGAGTATGGATACTCTGTCTTTTCAACCGTTCTTCACGTGGAATGGAATAACAAAAAACTGAATATCATAGATTGTCCGGGTTCGGACGATTTTATTGGAGGCACAGTAACAGCCTTAAATGTAACCGACACAGGAATTATTCTTCTCAATGGTCAATACGGCATAGAGGTCGGCACACAAAACCACTTCCGATATACGGAGAAACTGGGTAAACCTGTTATTTTCCTGGTAAATCAGCTTGATAACGATAAATGTGATTATGATAATATACTGGAACAGTTGAAAGAAGCGTATGGCTCCAAAGTTGTTCCTATCCAATATCCCGTTAAAACCGGGCCGGATTTCAACGCATTGATCGATGTGTTGTTAATGAAAAAATACTCATGGAAGCCCGAAGGCGGTGTTCCGATTATCGAAGATATCCCTGCCGAAGAGTTAGATAAAGCCACAGAAATGCACAAAACATTGGTGGAGGCAGCGGCCGAAAACGATGAAGAACTGATGGAAAAATTCTTCGAACAAGATTCATTAAGCGAAGACGAAATGCGCGAAGGTATCCGCAAAGGATTGATCTCACGCGGTATGTTCCCGGTGTTCTGCGTATGTGCGGGAAAAGATATGGGAGTACGCCGTTTGATGGAATTCCTGGGCAATGTGGTACCTTTCGTATCAGATATGCCTAAAGTAATAAATACTGCGGGAAAAGAAGTCACTCCCGATCCTAAAGGGCCCGCTTCACTTTATTTTTTCAAAACAAGTGTCGAGCCGCATATCGGTGAAGTTTCATATTTCAAAGTGATGAGTGGCGTTGTAAAAGAAGGCGATGACCTGCTGAACGCCGACCGTGGATCGAAAGAGCGTATGGCGCAACTTTATGTCGTAGCGGGTGGAAACCGTACAAAGACAGAACGTCTGGAAGCCGGAGATATCGGTGCGGCGGTAAAGCTCAAAGATGTGAAGACCGGCAATACATTGAATGGAAAAGAGTGTGACTACAGGTTCGATTTCATCAAGTATCCCAATTCAAGATATTCACGCGCTATCAGGCCCGAAAATGAAGCGGATGTAGAAAAGATGATGGTCTTTCTGAATCGTATGCACGAAGAAGATCCGACATGGGTCATTGAGCAATCGAAAGAATTGCGTCAGACGCTTGTGCACGGACAGGGAGAATTTCACTTGCGTACATTGAAATGGCGTCTTGAGACCAACGAAAAGTTACCGGTGAGATTTGAAGAACCACGTATTCCTTATCGCGAAACCATCACTAAGGCTGCCCGCGCCGACTATCGTCATAAAAAACAGTCGGGTGGCGCCGGACAATTTGGTGAAGTACATCTTATCGTTGAACCTTACAAAGAAGGAATGCCCGTTCCTGATACCTACAAATTCAATGGACAGGAATTCAAGATCAATGTGAGAGGTACGGAAGAAATAACATTAGATTGGGGTGGTAAGCTTGTATTTATAAACAGTATAGTCGGTGGTTCTATCGATATCCGCTTCTTGCCGGCTATTCTGAAAGGTGTAATGGCTCGTATGGAACAAGGCCCATTGACAGGATCTTATGCGCGTGATGTACGGGTTATTGTTTATGACGGTAAGATGCATCCGGTCGATTCCAATGAAATCTCGTTTATGCTTGCCGGACGCAACGCGTTCAGCGAGGCATTTAAAAATGCCGGGCCTAAGATACTGGAGCCTATATATGACGTTGAAGTGTTTGTTCCATCCGATAAGATGGGCGATGTGATGGGTGACCTTCAAGGACGTCGCGCCATGATCATGGGTATGAGTAGCGAAAAAGGATTTGAAAAGTTAGTGGCTAAAGTTCCACTAAAAGAAATGTCTTCTTATTCAACTGCGCTTAGTTCATTGACTGGCGGACGTGCATCGTTCATTATGAAATTCGCAAGTTACGAACTTGTGCCGACCGATATTCAAGACAAATTGATCAAAGAATTCGAGACAAAACAAGCGGAAGAGTAACAAACTCTGTTTTAGCTAAGTAAAGGCGTTGTCTGCAATAGATGACGCCTTTACTTTTGTTTTCCGGACAGTATGTCGCCACAAACGATAAACCGGGCTTTTCCAAAGAGAATATTTAATTTTTTATTAAATTTGCAAACTAAAGGGCGCTTTATTGTTATATTTACCAAAAAATGGGACGAAAATTACGCTTACGGTTAATTAAAGAAAAACCTCGGTTAAATCAGGTTAATACGTTAGGAATGTTAATTAGGGAGTGTTAATTTTGCGAGTATGAAAAAGTCGACGATATGGATCTTGAGCATAATTATGGGTCTTTCATTCCTTAGTTTGCTTTATTTGCAGGTAAGTTACATTGAGGAAATGGTGAAGATGCGTAACGAGCAATTCGATGATTCGGTGCAACGAAGTTTGTATCAGGTGTCGAAATACATGGAGCTTGAAGAAACGAGACAATGGCTTATCAATGATGTAAATGAAACGGAAGCCAGGGCATCGACCCCGTCGTCGGATACGGGAGATATCATTCAGCAAACCCAACGGTATTCGATCACTCCTAACGGATCGATTACCACGTTTGAACTGAAGACAATAACAAGTAAGCCTTCTACGTTGCCGCAGGTGAAGATAACCGGAAAGAATACCATTCCGCAAACCTCGAAAAACCTGACGGAAGCGATAAAGAACCGTTTTCAATACCAACGCTCTTTGCTTGATGAGGTCGTTTGGCAAATCCTTTACCGTGCAAGTGACAAACCACTTGAAGAACGCATCGATTTCAGAAAACTGGACAATCACCTTAAATCAGAGTTTATTAATAACGGAATAAACATACCGTATCATTTTACAGTTATAGATAAGAATGGGCATGAGGTATATCGTTGCTCGGATTATGAAGACAAAGGAAACGAAAGCTCTTATAGCCAGATCCTTTTCCAGAATGATCCACCCGCACGGATGAGTATGGTGAAAGTACACTTCCCGGCGAAAAGAGATTTTATCTTTGATTCGGTGAGTTTTATGATACCTTCCATGACGTTTACCTTTGTATTGCTCATCACGTTCATATTTACGATTTACATCATTTTCCGCCAGAAGAAATTAACGGAAATGAAGAATGATTTTATCAACAATATGACGCATGAGTTTAAAACACCGATCTCGACCATATCGCTGGCTGCACAGATGCTGAAAGACTCCGCTGTAGGGAAATCGCCTCAGATGTTCCAGCATATCTCAGGAGTGATAAACGATGAAACGAAACGTTTGCGTTTCCAAGTAGAGAAGGTACTTCAAATGTCCATGTTCGATAAACAAAGAGCTGCTTTGAAGATGAAGGAAATAGATGCCAATGAGATGATTACGGGTGTGATAAATACCTTCACCTTGAAAGTTGAACGATACAGCGGGAAGATAACTTCCAGTCTGGATGCTACCGACTCGATCATTTTTGCCGATGAGATGCATATTACCAATGTGATATTCAACTTAATGGATAACGCGGTGAAATATAAGAAACCGGAAGAAGACCTGACGCTTGATCTCAAGACATGGAACGAACCGGGTAAGCTAATGATATCCATACAGGATAACGGAATAGGTATTAAAAAGGAAAACCTGAAGAAGATATTTGATAAATTCTATCGGGTACATACCGGAAACCTGCACGATGTGAAAGGATTCGGATTAGGCTTGGCTTACGTAAGAAAGATCATTCATGATCATAAAGGAACGATCCGTGTGGAGAGTGACTTGAATGTGGGAACGAAATTTATAATTGTATTACCTTTACTAAAAAATTAAAAGTATGGAAGAAAAAATGCGTATTTTGATGTGCGAAGATGATGAGAATCTTGGCATGCTTTTAAGAGAATATTTGCAGGCTAAAGGATATTCCGCCGAACTTTACTCGGATGGCGAAGCCGGATATAGGGCATTTCTGAAGAATAAATATGATTTGTGCCTGTTTGACGTCATGATGCCCAGAAAAGACGGGTTTACATTGGCTCAGGAAATACGTACGGTAAATGCCGATATCCCTATCATCTTTTTGACTGCAAAAACATTGAAGGACGATATCTTGGGAGGTTTTAAAATCGGAGCCGATGATTATATCACCAAACCATTCAGTATGGAAGAGTTGACGTTCAGGATTGAAGCGATCCTCAGACGTACGAAAGGAAGGAAAAACAAAGAAAATAGTATTTACAGAATCGGTAAGTTTACGTTTGATACCCAAAAACAGATCCTTTCTATTGATGGCAAAAATACTAAACTGACAACTAAAGAATCGGAACTACTTACTTTACTTTGTAGTCATGCAAATGAGATCCTGCAACGTGACTTTGCTTTGAAGACCATCTGGATTGAAGATAATTACTTCAATGCACGGAGTATGGATGTATATATCACTAAACTACGTAAGCACCTGAAAGTCGATCCGGCTATTGAGATCATCAATATCCACGGAAAAGGCTATAAGCTTATCAATCCGGAAGCAGACCATGCTTGACATATACAATCAGGAGGCTGTATAAACGATGCGGCCGAAACGAAAAAAGAAGGGGGTTCTTCCGAACCCCCTTCTTTTTCGTTTTCGTAAATGTTCTCTAAGAATATTTAGTCGGCAATTCTTTTATTGATAATAATATAAGAAACCAAACCGATAACTATTGCGGCAGCCGAACCACCCAGAATCGCGTTATTATCCACATTACCGGTGAAAGCGCCGACAATCAGTGTTATCACGCCGGCCAACATGAGTAACAATCCTAAATTCTTTAATAAACTTTTCATTCGTGTGTATTTTAAGTAGTTATATATTCTCGATCACAAATTAAAGCATAATTATCCAACAAGGAAAATTATTTCCGCAAAAAAAACATTAATCAATCTAAATCACTCGCGCTCACGGTCTTGATTGGGCGCCTTTCCCGATATTAAAGGCTTTATACGTTAAAGAAGGGTATATGAAGAGACTTTAAGAGATGAAGAGAAAGACTCGGTAGTTTGCGTTTTTGCACTTATCTTTGCACTCGAAATTAAAAACGTAAAGACATGAAGAAATTAACGGGAACAGACTTTAAATCTGCGACTGTGGATGATAACAAGAAGTTGTTCATAGAAACTTATGGTTGTCAGATGAACGTGGCCGATAGTGAAGTCATTGCATCGGTCATGCAAATGGCGGGATATTCGCCTGCCGAAACGTTGGAAGAAGCGGATGCTGTATTTTTAAACACTTGTTCCATTCGCGACAACGCGGAACAGAGAATCTTTAACCGGTTGGAGTTCTTCCACGCGATGCGCAAAAAGCGCAAAGGGTTGATCGTCGGAGTATTAGGCTGTATGGCCGAGCGGGTAAAAGATGACCTGATCGAACATCATCATGTAGATCTTGTAGTAGGCCCTGACGCCTATCTTACCCTGCCCGAATTGATTGCCGCTGTTGAGGCCGGTGAAAAAGCGATCAATGTGGAGCTATCCACAACGGAAACCTATCGCGATGTGATCCCCTCGCGTATCTGCGGAAATCACATAGCAGGTTTTGTCTCCATCATGAGAGGGTGCAACAATTTTTGTACGTATTGCATTGTGCCTTATACTCGCGGGCGCGAAAGAAGCCGTGACGTGGAAAGCATCCTGAACGAGGTGAAAGACCTGGTATCCAAAGGTTATAAGGAAATCACGCTGCTGGGACAGAATGTCAATTCTTATCGTTCCGGGAAAGGCGATGAGGCCGTCACTTTCCCGATGCTTTTGCGCGCGGTGGCCGGGGCGGCTCCTGGGGTTCGTATCCGTTTCAGTACTTCCCATCCGAAAGATATGAGCGACGAGACGATCGAAGTTATCGCCCAGACGCCTAATGTCTGTAAGCATATCCATCTGCCTGTACAGAGCGGCAGCTCGGATATCTTAAAGAAGATGAACCGTAAATATACCCGTGAATGGTATCTGGAGCGTGTGGAAGCTATCCGTCGCATTGTTCCTGACTGCGGGTTGAGTACGGATATTTTTTCCGGCTTTCATTCCGAAACCGAGGAAGATCATAAACAATCCCTTTCCTTGATGGAGATCTGCAGATTCGACGCTGCTTTCATGTTCAAATACTCCGAGCGTCCGGGTACATACGCATCCAAACACTTAAAAGATGACATTCCCGAAGAAGTGAAAGTAGCCCGCCTGAACGAAATTATCGCACTGCAAAACCGGTTGTCCGCCGAGTCAAACAAACGTTGTGTGGGAAAAACATACGAAGTACTTGTAGAAGGAACTTCCAAACGTTCAAGGGATCAACTCGTGGGACGGACCGAACAAAATCGCGTAGTTGTATTCGATCGTGGCAACCACAGAATCGGCGACTATGTAAAGGTAAAGATCACCGAAGCCGGTTCGGCGACTTTAAAGGGCGAAGCCCTTTTGAGTTGACAGTTGACTGTCAACTCACCTGTCCGGCATGATGATCCAGAGAATGATATAAATCACTCCTCCGGCAAAGGCCGTGAAGATCGTAAGTAGTGCATAGATCAGGCGTGTGAGAGTATAGTCGATTTCAAAATATTCGGCAATTCCGCCACACACACCGGCTATAACTTTATCTTTGGATTTTACCAATCGTTTTCCCATGTTTTTATTCTTATCAGGTTTTGCAGCAAAAATAGGCATAAATCCCACTTCCCTCCTTAATATATTATTAAAAGACCTTAATGAATCATATCTACATCATATTTTATTTGTTTCTTTGCACCGAATTTAGGTAAATTGTACCTTGTTTTCAACAACTTTCAGTACTGCAAAGAGAACGAATGGATAAATTCACCATAAAAGCCTGTCCGCTATGTAGCGGTACGTACCTAAAGCCTGTCATGACTTGTACGGATCATTATGTTTCAGGCGAACCATTTGAATTATTCTCTTGCGAAGATTGCCGCTTCACCTTTACCCAAAGTTTTCCTACCGGAGCGGCAATGGACAGATACTACGAAAGCGCCGAATATATTCCCCACTCGGATATCAGGAAAGGGATCATGAACGCTGTTTATCACCGTGTGCGTAAATATATGCTCGGTAAAAAAGCGCGGTTGGTGATGAAAGAGGCCCGTTATTCGTTGGGTAAATTGTTGGATATAGGCGCAGGTACCGGGTATTTCCCGTTTACTATGACAAGAAGAGGTTGGGAAGTGGAGGCTATCGAAAAGGATGCCCGTGCGCGAGCGTTTGCCAAAGAAAAGTTCGATCTGGAGGTAAAGCCGGAAGAAGCGTTAAACACGCTTGAACCGGGAACGTTCGATGTGATCACCCTTTGGCATGTGATGGAACATCTGGAAAAGTTGAACGAAACTTGGAGCCGGTTATATGAATTGCTTACCGACAAAGGGATCCTCATTGTCGCTACTCCTAATCACGCATCCTACGACGCTAAAAAGTATGGAGCGAACTGGGCGGCGTATGATGTACCCAGACACCTTTGGCATTTTACTCCGGGGATCATGCAGCGATTTGGTTACAAACACGGTTTTATCATGGCCGAGCGGTATCCCATGCCCTTTGATGCTTTTTACGTATCCATGCTGAGCGAGAAGAACATGAAGAAGCCTTTCCCTTTTCTGCGGGGCATGTACACGGGGCTGTCGGCTTGGTTCTGCGCGTTGGCGAAGAAGGACGGAAGCAGTTCCATGATCTACGTATTTAGAAAGAAGCGCAATGAGAAATAACGCACCGTCCTATCTTGATATGCAATTTATCACTTCAAGCATCAGCATCATGTTGGTGTTGCTGGTGTTGGGGCTCGTTGTGTTTTTTGTGTTGGCCGCGAACAATCTTTCGGTTTATGTGCGCGAGAACCTGGGCTTTTCCGTACTTATCAGCGACGACATGAAAGAAGCCGATATCCTGAATCTGCAAAAGAAACTCAATAAGGAGGTCTTCGTGAAAGAATCGGTGTACATCTCCAAGAAGCAAGCTCTTCAGGAACAAACCGAAGCAATGGGAACCGATCCGCAGGAATTTCTGGGTTACAACCCCTTTAAGGCATCCATCGAAATCAAACTGAACTCCGAATACGCCAACCCGGATAGCATTGCCAGGATAGAGAAGTTCATTAAACAGAACAACAATATACAGGAAGTCTTATATCAGGAAGAGCTGATCAACGCGGTAAACGATAACATCCGGAACATCAGCATCGCGCTTTTGACGTTGGCTCTTGTACTGACCCTTATTTCCTTTGCATTGATCAACAACACGATACGCCTGGGCATTTATTCGAAACGCTTCCTGATCCATACCATGAAACTGGTAGGCGCAAGCTGGGGATTCATTCGTAAACCTTTCCTTCAACGGAATATATGGAGTGGAGTGTTGGCTGCCGTATTGGCAAATACGGTACTGATGAGTGCGGCTAATTGGTTG
>JAIRKY010000056.1 GCA_031259755.1 Mediterranea sp. (in: CFB group bacteria)
TTTTTACGATAATAGTGGGCAAAGAAAATATAAATATTTTATATAAACTAATTATGAACATTTACTTATTGAAATGTTCTTATATCGAACTCACGTTATATTATTTTTATTTATCTTTGCGACCGCTTAGGTGATGTAAACAGGCAACCGCTTTTTACATGAAAAGGGAATCCGGTGCGAATCCGGAACAGTGCCCGCTACTGTAAGCTCCATCAACGTTTTGAGTACTACTTTGCCACTGTTCATAATATGTAATGGGAAGGCGCTCAAAATGGAGCAAGTCAGGAAACCTGCCAAGTATGTATTAGGTAAATCTTATTTCCGGGGTCAGGAATAGATTTAGAGCATTATTTTTCATCCATTCAGAATTGAATGCAAACAAGAGGCTATGTCAAAAGCCATAATGTCGTTTCGAGCGAAGCGGGATCTGTTCAACTCCGTACCACAGTGTCCGGACGCAATGCTTCGTCGCCCTCGCTCCGGATGGCCTGATAAGAGTTTGATGAAAGTATAATCTCATGACCATTTATTACTAATTTAAATATTTAACTGACATGAGAAAAAGTGTTTTAACTATCATTTGCATGATTGCGACAGGAAGTGTATGTTCTCAGAATCTAAATCTGACAGATACGGTATACACTATTCACGAAGTACAGGTCTTAGGGACAAGTCAAAAGAAACCGGAAATAGGGAAATTGGATGTTCCGTTGAAGTATGTTCCTATATCGGTAAGTACTGTTTCGGCAAAGGATCTGGAGATGCGAGGAATTGTGAACATGCAAGATGCTGTTAAGTTTCTGCCTAACACACGCATGAGAACAACTTATGGAGCTTACCAGCAATTTGAAGTGAGAGGTTTTGACTATACGCCGGTTATGATCGACGGGGTAAGGGACGAACGTACTTCAATCACTAATTCCGCTCCAATACCTGATCTTTCTTCCGTAGAAACCATTGAATTGCTGAAAGGCCCGGCATCTGTTCTTTATGGGCACTCAACAGTGGGGGGTATTTTGAATATCGTTCGTAAATCTCCAACAGAAAAGGATACGGTGAACGCTTTGTTAAGCTATGGTTCATGGGATAACAAACGCGCCATGATGGATTTCGGAGGAAAATTTATCGGGCCGTTCAATTACCGCGCCGTAATCAATTGGTCGGACGTCGAGGGATACAGAGCTACCAATGATAAACGTTTTTCCGGATATTTCGTCTTGGGTGCGACGTTTGACGAAAAACAAACATTGGATATTCGCGGAGGATTTAACCGTGACTGGTATGGAACGGAAATCGGATTACCGAGAACTATGGTGAATAATGTTTATAATACGGATGGTACGCTTTACCTGTCGAAAGGTGAAATGCTTCCGGGGCTGAACAAACGCTGGAGATATAACAACGAGTCGGACTTTATGATCAATAACGGTTCGAATATCGCTATAAACTATAGTAATAAGATCTCTGAGAACTTTAAAATAGAAAACCGTTTGGCATATAACTATGATAATATAGATTATTTCAGCACAGAAGAGTTGTCTTATCCGGAGAGCAACGAGCCGATCTATAACCATTATTACATGAATGGCGATACGAAAAAATATATCAGTCTCGATACCGTCCGATTAACGTACCCTCTGCGTTTCGCTTACACCGTGCACACGATCAATGAGCAGATCGAGGCATCAGGTAAAGTGGTATTCGATAATGGAATAAAATATAATTATCTGGCCGGATATAACCTTGTCTATTTCTATCGGAATACGTATCGCGGATATGGCGGCGGATATTCTCTGTCTGATTTGATAAAAGGCCCGGGATTATACTCCAACGTACCGGTTTATGATCCTCACAGTATGGGTTATATGGATCCGTATTTCAGTGCAGGCACCGCAACCCGTAATACTACTCACGGAGTTTATCTACAGAATTTACTGGAATTGTCGGATAAATTCAAAGTAATGCTGTCGGGCCGTTATGATCATTTCTTATTTAAAACGGCTACGGCAAGCATTTCAAAATTAAAGGAACGTGAATATACAGAGCTTACGCCTTTTGACCAAACTTCCACTTCAGCTTTCACCTACAGGATCGGCGCTGTTTATTTGCCTGTCGATAATATGTCAATATATGGCTCATTTGCAAATTTCTTCATGCCCTATCGTGATATTGTAAATACAGAAACTACAGTTTATCTTGACAGAGATGGTAACAGGTTTTATCCTAAATCAGGAGAAGAGGCATTCAAGCCGCAAACCGGATATCAGGCTGAATTAGGAGTGCGTTATTCTATCAATAATTTATTGCAGGCTACAGCAAGTGCATTTTATATTCAAAAGAATAATGAAAAGAAAACGTTGAACAGCGCATATATGGAAGGCGATAATAGGAAATCCGTTATAGGGCAGGTAGCATCCAGCGATTCAAAAGGCTTTGAAGCAGAGCTTTTGATAACACCGGTTTCTTATGCCGCACTTTCTTTAGGATATGGTTATACAGACGCTACTATCCGTGACTTTACAGCGAAAAACCTGGTTGCGAACGGTTATGTAACAGAAGGGTCCGACCCTCAGAAAGGTATGCGTCTTGGAGGTACTCCCAAGAATACATTCATCGCGGCAGGTCATTACAGGATAGCAAAAGGAGTTCTTGAAAACTTAACTTTGGGGGCTACTGTTACATATACTGATAACGTATACCGCGACGTGAACAAAAGTGTGATCTATCCAGCCTATTGGCTTACCGATTTAAGCGCTTCATATACACTGAAAAACAGGATCCGGTTGAGAGTGAACGTGAACAATGTGTTTAACGAAAAGTACTATAACCAGTCTTTAGGCGTACAGATGGTTCCATGTAATCCGACAAATTACTTACTGACTATTTCATACGGTATGTAAAACAGACGTGTTGTATGCTCAAAAAGCTATTATATAGTTTACACAGGATACTGGGAACCCTTCTCAGTATTCTGTTTCTTGTTTGGTTCCTATCGGGATTCGTGATGATCTTCCACCGGTTTCCCCAAATACCGGTTGCCGGTAAGTATGCCAATATGGATACCATAAAAGGTGACTTGCCGGATATGGATATTGTACTGGAAAGATGTTCCTTAAGTCAGGATGATGTCTGTAAGGCCTCATTAAAAACGTTGGGAGGGGATATCTATTTTGAATTGACAGCTAAAGACAGTACATATAGAGAATCCGTAAATTCCGTAAAACAGACGGTCGGTCGCCCCGGCTACTCATATATTGAAAACTATGCGAAGCGTTGGATCAATGCGGATATCGTTCGGGTAGATACGTTGTACAAACTGGAACAGTGGATACCGTTCGGATACCTGAGGAAGGATTTTCCGATCTATAAATTCTATTTTGGAGATCAGGATAAACATCAGTTGTATGTATCTTCCGTTACAGGTGAAGCTCTACAACTCACGAATAAAACAAATCGTTTCCATGCATGGATAGGAGCCATACCACACTGGGTGTATTTCACGTCGCTCCGGCAAGATTCGCGGTTGTGGATGAATGTTGTTATCTGGCTGTCCGGCATTGGCTGTATTATGTGCGTTGCGGGAATTGCAACAGGTATACGTTCCTATCTGATCAGTTACCGCAAGAAAAAGAAATGGAAAACACCCTATAATAAACCGGCTTATAAATGGCATCATATCTTAGGCTTCATCTTCGGCATCTTCGTGTTTACATTTGCCTTTAGCGGTATGATGTCTTTGGCGAAAGTCCCTCAATGGATGGTGAAAGTATATGATCCGGATATACAACGGGCGGTTTTAACGCCTGAACCTGTTCTTCTGCGAAGTTATGAGCTTGATTACAGGCAAATTCTTGGTATGTATCCACATCAGGTGAAAAGCATTGAATGGACATCGTTTGGAAAAACACCCTTGTATAAGGTCATTATCGGAGATGAGATGTATTATTTTAACGCGGGAAGCCGGGAGCTCACAAAATTATATGTGAATGAAGAGATGATCAATAATAAGTTGTCGGCAATTCATTCGGAACCGATCTCCATCCGGCTTATGCTTGAATATGATAATTACTATATCGACAGAGAGCGAACATTGCCATTACCTGTCTATAAGGTCAACGTAGCAGATGCAGACCATAGCGCTTATTATATTCAACCTGAGAGCGGAAGTATACGCTATTTCAATACAAATACAAAAGTACGCCGTTGGGCATACCAGGTATTGCATAGCTTTGAGTTGGACTTTTTGGTTAAGCGTCCCGTTCTATGGAATATCCTGATGTGGGTTACTATGATTGGAGGAACATTGGTTTCTGCAACCGGGGTCTGGCTGGGATCCGGGTATATAAGAAAGAAGTTTAGAAAGAAACAAAACAGATAGCGGATAGATCACTTCAAATACCATTCGTACATCCGGCCTACGCCTTCGTCGATCTCGATCCGGTGATGCCATCCTAAGGCGTGAAGCTTGGACGGATCGGTCAGTTTACGCATGGTCCCATCCGGTTTATCACTGTTAAAACGGATATTTCCTCCGTAATTTACCGTACGGGCAATAAGACCGGCCAACTCTTTGATACTGATCTCCTTTCCGGTTCCGATATTGATATGGCAGTTGCGAACCTCTTTATTTGTTCCTTTCAACTGAACGAAATCAACATGCTCCATAATGAACACACAGGCATCGGCCATCTCTTCGCTCCAAAGAAATTCACGCAGCGGTTTACCGGTTCCCCATAACTCGACTTCCCGGCTTGTTATTCCGTATTCAGACAAGACGCCCTGTATCTCTTCTTTGGAAGAACTGCCGGTAACGCCTTCTACCGGACGCTTGTCCAGATCGGCTTTTACCGCTTCCCAATCATCTTCCAGCAGACACTTGGCCAAATGAATTTTACGAACCATGGCAGGCAATACATGACTGCGTTCCAAATCGAAATTGTCGTTGGGGCCATACAGGTTGGTAGGCATGACTGCTATATAGTTTGCGCCATATTGCAAGTTGAAGCTCTCGCACATTTTCAGGCCGGCGATTTTGGCTATGGCATAAGGCTCATTGGTGTATTCCAGTGGAGCGGCCAGCAGTTCATCCTCACTGATGGGCTGCTTCGCGTCACGGGGATAGATACACGTACTGCCCAGGAACAGGAGTTTCTTCACGTTATGCCGGAAACTTTCGCCAATGATGTTTTGCTGGATCTGGAGATTATTATAAATGAAATCGGCGCGATAGGTGTTGTTTGCCAGGATACCTCCCACATAGGCCGCCGCAAGAAAGACATATTCGGGTCGCTCTTCATCGAAGAAACGACGGACAGCCACGGGGTCCATCAAATCCAATTCACTGTGGGTCTTGCCGGTCAACCGGGTATATCCCTTGTTTTGCAAGTTCTGCCGTATCGCGGAACCCACCAGTCCGCGGTGTCCCGCTATGTATATCTTCGCGTCTTTATTCATAATCATTTATATGATTTTTGTTTTGCGGTTATTCTTTGAATAATTCCGAATGATCGCCAAGCCTGAGAAGTTCGATTATATCAGTGTCTTCATCAAACCATATCAACAAAGAATCACTCTCTACATGACATTCCATACAACCCTACTCACAAGACTTTATAGAGGATTCATACTTTACATTGCAAATATAGTACATTTTCTTACATAACAATATTTTAAGAAACTGTTTTGATTTTATTTTTTTATCCGATGTCATAGCGGCTATAGACTGTGGAGGCGATGCCTTGTATGAGATACGGAAAACAGGTTACTACCGCCTTTGACTGCGCCGGACTCCGTTTCAGCTATAA
>JAIRKY010000103.1 GCA_031259755.1 Mediterranea sp. (in: CFB group bacteria)
GGAAAACGCAGCAGACGAAAGCAGTTCGCTCATTTCTATATCGTTACCCATTGTAGTTTTTCTTTTCGTTAAAAATCTATTGTTCAATAGATTAAAATTCAATTTCACACTTCGCAAAAATTAAGATGCGTTTACCCTGATTTAAAACAAGCGCTATGTTTGTGTTCTTAGGAAAAGTATTATATTTGTCGCCAAAATAAGGATGGATAATGAAACAATTCGGTTTTACGTACTATTTTTACTACTTTTACTTTAGCAGAGTGAAGGTGGGAGTTTGTATGTAAAAGCACAGTTGATGAACAAAACAAAGCAAAATCAATGAAATCATATAAAGTCCTGCCGGAAGCGGCGGGACTTTTTTTGTGAATACTAAACTCGTATAAAAAAGATGAAAAAGAAAGTAGTAATCCAGGGTATAGCCGGTTCATATCATGCGATGGCAGCCCACAATTACTTTGAAGAAGAAATTGAGATTATCGGCTGTGATACATTTAAAGATGTTATAGCCGTTGTGGGAAAAGACCCCTCTGCTGTGGGTTTGATAGCCATAGAGAATACCATTGCAGGCAGTTTGTTGCCGAATCATGAATTGATCCGGCAAAGCGGACTTACTATCACCGGCGAGTATAAATTGCGTATCTCTCATTCGCTGGCAGCATTGCCCGGTTCGTCTATCCACGAGATTGTGGAGGTGGATTCCCATCCCATCGCCTTGATGCAGTGTATGGATTTTCTCGACACCTTGCCCCATGTGAAAATTGTAGAAAAGGAAGATACGGCGATGAGCGCTCAGTGGATTGTTCAGCATCAGATGAAAGGACATGCAGCTATATGCAGTAAACAGGCAGCCGGGATTTTCGGGTTGGATATTCTGGCGGAGGGTATAGAAACCAATAAGCACAACTTTACGCGCTTCCTGGTAATTGCCGATCCCTGGACGGCCGACGAAATCCTCCGCCCTGAGACAACAAAAAACAAGGCGTCTCTCGTTTTTGCCACTCCGCATACCGTAGGCAGCCTGTCGCAGATTCTTTCCGTCTTTTCTTTTTATAATATGAACCTTACAAAAATACAATCGCTTCCGATTATCGGGCGCGAATGGCAATACTTGTTCTACATTGATCTTACATTCAGTAATTATATGCGCTATAAGCAGGCATTAGACGCCGTTATTCCACTTACAAAAGACTTTAAAATATTAGGCGAATATGCAGAGGGAAAACAAAATGTGTAGCATTGCACCGGCAATGCGTATAAGTAATGTAAATGAATATTACTTCTCGCTGAAATTAAAAGAAATTGCAGCTATGAATCTTGCAGGGAAGCAGGTTATCAACTTGGGCATAGGAAGCCCTGACCTTCCACCTCCGGTGCAGGTTATCGAAACGATCTGTCGACATGCTATGCAGACGGACGAACACGGCTACCAGCCTTATATAGGCATTCCTGAGCTTCGGCGAGCCTTCTCAGCCTGGTACAAGACCTGGTACAAAGTAGAGACAAATCCGGACACGGAAATACAGCCCTTGATCGGTTCGAAAGAAGGTATTTTGCATATATCCATGACTTTCCTGAATCCCGGTGACGGTGTTTTGATTCCCAATCCCGGATATCCAACATACAGTTCGGTGGCCCATTTGCTAGGAGCCCGCCTCATCTCTTACGATCTGAAAGAAGAGTCCGGCTGGTATCCCGATTTTGAAGCCTTGGAACACACCGATCTTTCCGGCGTGAAACTGATGTGGGTGAACTATCCTAATATGCCCACAGGCGCTGATGCGAGCCGGGAACTCTTTGAAAGGTTGGTGGCTTTCGGACGTAAGCACAGTATAGTTATTGTAAATGATAATCCTTATAGTTTCATTTTGAACGATAAACCGCAGAGTATATTAAGTATTCCCGGAGCGAAAGATATATGTATAGAAATGAATTCTCTGAGCAAGTCGCACAATATGTCTGGGTGGCGCCTTGCTATGCTGGTATCGAATGTTCAGTTTGTTCAATGGATATTGAAAGTGAAAAGTAACATCGACTCCGGGCAGTTCAAACCGATGCAGTATGCTGCCGCGACAGCTCTGAAAGCTACCAAAGAATGGTATGATGGGATGAATCATGTTTATCGGAACCGTCGCGAGTTGGCAGGCCGGATTATGCATGCCCTGCATTGTCGGTATGATGAAAACCAAGTAGGTATGTTTCTTTGGGGAAAGATACCGGACGAATCCGGAAACGCCGGGGAATTGGCAGATAAAATCTTATATGAGGCGAATGTATTTATCACCCCGGGTTTCATATTTGGTAGCCGCGGAGAACGATATGTGCGAATCTCGCTATGCTGCAGAAAAGAAATTCTGGAAGAAGCGTTAAACAGAATACAGACTCAATTAAATAATAAACAATCATAAAATAATAATTGATTATATGGAAATGGAATTGAAACCAATCGTCCTGCCTGGTGTTGACCTGCAACGTCCCCTCATTATCTCAGGCCCTTGTAGCGCCGAATCGGAAGTACAAGTTATGGAGACCGCGTACAGCATAGCCGCTAAAGGAATCAAAATATTCCGCGCCGGTATATGGAAGCCCCGCACAAAGCCGGGAGGATTCGAAGGGGTAGGGGAGATAGGCCTTCAGTGGTTGAAACGGGTAAAAAAGGAAACGGGCATGTATGTGGCTACGGAAGTGGCCACGCGCGACCACGTTTTCGAAGCCTTGAAAGCAGGAGTTGATATGTTCTGGATAGGCGCCCGTACTACCGTCAATCCTTTTGCCGTGCAAGAAATTGCTGACACTTTAAAAGGTCTGGACATTCCTGTTTTGATAAAGAATCCTGTCAATCCGGATTTGGAACTTTGGATTGGAGCTATTGAACGCATTTATGGGGCAGGTATCCGTAGAATAGGAGTGATTCATCGCGGATTTAGTTCGTACGACAAGAAGATATATCGCAATCTTCCGCTTTGGCATATCCCTATTGAGTTGCGTCGCCGGATACCTGTTCTTCCTATCTTTTGCGACCCTAGCCACATTGGTGGAAAACGTGAGTTGATAGCTCCTCTTTCACAACAAGCAATGGATTTAAGTTTCGACGGCTTGATGATTGAATCGCACTGCACTCCCGACACGGCATGGAGTGATAAAGACCAACAAATTACTCCGGATGTACTTGATTATGTTCTGAATCTGCTCGTCATTCGCGACGAAGTACAGACTACGGAAAATCTGTCGGAACTACGTCGCCAAATTGATCATATAGACGGACAATTGCTGGAGCTTTTGTCGAAACGTATGCGCATATCCCGCGAAATAGGTGTATATAAGAAAGAGCATAATATGCCGGTGCTTCAATCGCCCCGTTATAGCGAGATTCTGGAAAAATGTTCGAGAATGGGAGAAACAATGGAACTCAATCCCGAGTTTATAAAAAAGATATTGGAAGAGATACATGAAGAATCTGTTCGTCAGCAGATGATTATAATGGGAAACGAAAAATGAAGATACTAATATTGGGTGCGGGAAAGATGGGATCTTTCTTCACCGACCTGCTGAGTTTTGAACACGAAGTAGCCGTATTGGAGAGTAATCCGCAACGTATGCGTTTCATTTACAATGCACTTCGATTGAAAAAGCCCGATGAAATAGCGGAATTTGCCCCTGATATGGTAATAAACTGTGTAACATTACATCAAACTATTCATGCTTTTGTAGCGGTTATTCCCTATTTGCCTACTAAATGTATAATTTCTGACATAGCCTCTGTAAAAACAAACTTGCGGGACTTTTATGATAGTTGTGGTTTTCCTTATGTTTCTACCCATCCTATGTTCGGACCTACCTTTGCCAATTTGGGTAGTTTGGAAAAAGAAAATACAATCATCATTTCAGAATCCGACCATTTAGGGAAAGTGTTTTTCAAAGATTTGTATATTAAATTGAAATTAAACATTTTTGAATACTCTTTTGAAGAGCACGACCGGGTGGTTGCCTATTCTTTAGGAATCCCATTTGCTTCTACCCTGATTTTTGCAGCAATAATGAAACACCAGGATGCTCCGGGTACAACGTTTAAGCGGCATATGAAGATTGCC
>JAIRKY010000117.1 GCA_031259755.1 Mediterranea sp. (in: CFB group bacteria)
ATTTCATCCAATAGCTGGAAGGGGAAACATATCCCTATTTTGTAGGCGGTAAGTTTAGCCAGTAATTTGTCGTAATATCCTTTCCCGCGTCCCAAACGTGAACCGGAAGTATCGAATGCGACTCCAGGTGCAATAACCAGATCGATCCGGGTGTAATCATGGAAAACGGCTCCCACAGGTTCTTTTATCCCATAAGCTCCAAGGGTAAGGCCGCTGGGATCACGGTAGGAGCGTATCTCTAACTCATCGCCTTGTACAACGGGAAGAAGAATATGTTTCCGTTTACTCCATTTCTCCATGAAAGTGTGGGTGTAAACCTCATCTTTCATGGAGTGGTAAAGTAATATGGTGTTTGAAGAACGAAACACCGGATGGTTTTCCAGTGTTTCGAGAATGTCTATAGACAGCGACTTAAGCGTAGCATCGGACAGGGATGCTTTTCTCCGGGCAATCAGTCTGCGCAGTTCTTTTTTTCTTTCCTTCATTCTTCGTATCGGCCGTTGGTTCTTCAACCCTCTCTTGTGTTGGGGCTTTGGGGAATGCTTCACCGTTTTCCATGATCTCCAGCGCTGTTTTAACGATAGCGTCACTCTTATTGAAATATTTGATGTAGCTTTCCTTACCCATTATGTTATAGATAATATGCCCGTAAATATTCTTTTCCAGTAGCTTGTATGATTTCTGAATAAGGATGTTTCTTCTCTTCACATCCTTACTTTCCGCATATCTGACGAATTGCGCGATCAATCCCTGGCGACGCAGGTGTTTCAATAAAGATTCTTCATCGTCAAAAGAGCTTAGTTTACTCCGGTTACGATCTGTGTACTGGAATGTGAATTGATAAGTTAACCCCTTGCTTAATACAGTGCTTAAATACGATGAAACGCCTGTTGTATCCTGCGGAACAAAGATATCCGGCATGATGCCTCCTCCTCCGTAAACCGGGCGGCCAAGGCCAGTGGAATAGCGCAGGCTCTCATCCATTTTTATACTGTCTTTGGAGAAAAATTCGCCGTGTTCGTAACGGATGATCACATCCATCTCGTAGCTGCTGTCTTTACCGTTCTGATAAGGCTTTTGGATAGAACGCCCGGATGGCGTGTAGTATCTGGCTACAGTCAAACGAACGGCTGAACCATCGCTGAAGTCTACGGGTTGTTGAACCAATCCTTTACCATACGAACGGCGGCCGACGATCGTGCCACGGTCATTGTCCTGAATGGCGCCTGCGAAGATCTCGCTGGAAGAGGCCGACGCTTCATCTACCAACACCACGACAGGCAGTTTCTGGCAGCTTCCGGTGCCGTTTGCATAATCATCCGTACGAGGGTAGTTACGTCCCTGAGCATAGACAATAAGTTTTCCTTCGGGCAGAAATTCATTGACCATTCGAATGGCGGCTTCCATATAGCCGCCGGTGTTTCCACGCAAGTCAATGATAAGTCCCTTACACTCTTTGTGGTTTAAGACAGCCAATGCATTGAGCAATTCGATGTGTGTGCTGCGCCCGAATTTGGAAATTTGGATATAGCCGAACTTATCCGTGATCATGTATGCCGCGTCTACCGTATTTTGTGGGATATCGCCGCGAACAATTGTGAAAAAGATAATTTCTTTTTCCGTAGCGCGTTTAACACCCAGTTTGATTTCAGTTCCTTTGGGGCCTTTAAGGGTTCTCATCGCCAATTGGTTATTCAGCTTTTTACCGACAAAAGTGCTGTCGTCAACAGATACGATACGGTCGCCTGCCATAAGCCCGACCTTTGCGGATGGGCCGCCCTCTATTACACTGTTGATGTAGATAGTATCATCCTGAATGGTAAATTGCACGCCAATACCACTAAAACTGCTTTCCAATTCGGAATTAACAGTTTCCAGGTCTTTCGCCGGAATGTATATAGAATGTGGGTCAAGTTCCGCCAATATCTGTGGCATGGCTTTTTCGACCAGGTCAGCCATGTTGACCGTGTCTACATATTGATCGTCTATAATGCGTAGTAAGGCGTTTAGTTTATTTGTGGAACCGTTAATGATCCCCAACCGGTTACCGGCAAAATTCCTGGCGTAGAAAGTCCCGATAAGAATCCCAGCCACTACGCTCAGTGCAATAATGACCGGTGTGAAACGGAATGATCTCTTTGTACTCATATCTCTTTGGTTACTATAATTTCTATTTCTTTTTTCAGTCTTCAGGGAAAAGGTATAGCACCTCGATTCCGGCGCGCTTTAGTAAGTTTATTCCATCTTCAAGACGGTATTTCTCGGAGTAAACGACCCGCCTGATCCCTGCTTGGATAATGAGCTTGGCGCATTCTATGCAAGGAGCGGCGGTGACGTACATTGTCGCCCCGTCGCTGCTGTTATTGGAACGGGCTATTTTAGTGATCGCATTGGCTTCGGCATGAAGGACATAAGGCTTGGTGATGTTATTTTCGTCTTCGCAAACATTTTCAAACCCGGAAGGCGTACCGTTATAACCATCGGATATGATCATCTTATCTTTCACGATAAGCGCTCCTACCTTGCGGCGTTCACAGTATGAATTACCTGCCCAGATCATGGCCATGCGAATGTATCGTTTGTCCAACTCTGCTTGTTTATGCGCTGTATCCGTCACCTGCGTATATTTAGTTGTTAGCGTATAAGAGAAGATACTTGTCGACATTACCCTCTTTAAAATATATCCTCAGGTTACCGGCAGTATCTCCCTCATATTTATAAGCATTGATCAATGCATTGATAAAAACCCGGCCCAACACATCTTCATTGTTGCCTGGAGCGGCTTGCCCACTGATCCTGAACGCGTTGTTTTCACCATTCGCTTTCCATTTTCCGGAGATTGGCGTTCCGGCGGCACGGCCGCCGTATGCGCCGATAACTTCTCCATCAATTTCCGCACCGGTAAAGGTAATGACGAAATTCCCTTTTTCACTCAATAACTTCATTGATCTTTCCCATTGCGCCTCGGCTAAGAAATATCCTTTCGTACAATCTCCTTTGCTATCGTTTACGAAGTTCAACTTCCATGTCTTACCCGTGAATATCTTGATGACGTCATCGGTTTGGTTACATGCGCCAAGTACCGGCAGTACCAATAACAGGGATATGATGTATTTAGACTTCATCTTTTTCGTTTATCTTGGTGAATGACAAAATTAACAATTTTGCTTATTAGTTTGATGAATGAAGAGCTCTTTTTAGTGTTTATTCACCTCAGGAGGAATTATTATCTGTTTAGTACAACCAATCGGTTTATATTATTTTTAGACGCGGATTACACGGAACCACTTATCGCTAATTATAGATATAAAAAAACTGCCCCGGAATAACCAGGGCAGTTTCATATATATTGGGTTAACCGGATTATCCGTTAACTTTTGCCATGTAAGCGACAAGTTCAAGAACTTTGTTTGAGTAACCCCACTCGTTGTCATACCAAGATACAACTTTAACGAACTTAGGAGTCAATTGGATACCGGCTTTTGCGTCGAAGATTGAAGTACGGGCGTCACCAATGAAGTCGGAAGAAACAACTTCGTCTTCCGTGTAGCCAAGAATACCTTTCAATTCATTTTCCGAAGCGGCTTTCATCGCGGCGCAGATTTCGGCATAAGTAGTTTCTTTAGCCAGGTTAACGGTCAAGTCAACTACAGATACGTCAAGAGTAGGGATACGGAAAGACATACCTGTCAACTTACCGTTAAGTTGAGGAATGACTTTACCTACAGCTTTAGCGGCGCCGGTTGAAGAAGGGATGATGTTATCGGCAGCGGCGCGGCCACCTCTCCAGTCTTTAGCCGAAGGCCCGTCAACTGTTTTTTGAGTGGCGGTTGTAGCGTGAACCGTAGTCATCAAACCTTCGGTAATACCGAATTTGTCGTTCAATACTTTAGCGATAGGAGCCAGACAGTTCGTCGTACAAGAAGCGTTGGAAACGAACGGAGTGCCTTTAACATAAGCGTCCAGGTTTACACCACATACGAACATCGGAGTATCGTCTTTTGAAGGAGCTGACATCACTACATATTTAGCGCCGGCATCAATGTGGGCTTGGGCTTTATCTTTTGAAAGGAAAAGGCCCGTTGATTCAACTACATATTCCGCGCCAACTTCGTTCCATTTCAAATCGGCAGGATTTCTCTCAGCGGTAACGCGGATCGCTTTACCGTTAACGACCAGTTTTCCGTCCTTAGCTTCAGCAGTTCCGTTGAAGCGGCCGTGGATGGTATCGTACTTCAACATGTACGCCATGTATTCCACGTCGATAAGGTCATTGATACCTACGATTTCAATGTCATTTCTTGTTTGAGCGGCACGGAATACCAGACGTCCGATACGGCCAAACCCATTAATACCTACTTTAATCATTTTTGTTTAAACTTTTAAGGGTTTATAATATGTTAGTTTCTTAAATATGTAGAAGCGCTGCATATTCTTCTTTCAAATTGCGCTGCAAAATTACGAAATTGTTTTTATATTCAATCTTCATTTCATGTTAAAATCAGGGCGATCACATCAAATCTTCTCATAATCGCTAAAAATATGTATCCTGTTCAACTTCCATTCAAACAATGCGGAAGTAGCGCACAGACCAAACATGACCGGAAAAAGAATGTACAAAGGAATGACCACTTCATGTCCGTCTAATATATCGGTAATAAAAGGTAAAGCGATAAGATAGATGAAAAAGCGGATATCCTTGTTCTTATTTTCCCGGATAAATTCTATGGTCACTCTTCTAATGGCGTTTCCCCGCCGTTCCATATATCCTTATCCCTATCCTCCAGGTAAGTTTTGGTATATGTTTTCGTTACATAACGCTTCTCTGACTGCTTCACGAACTGCCCTTGCGAATTTATAGAATAAGTGGTGTCTAATCT
>JAIRKY010000123.1 GCA_031259755.1 Mediterranea sp. (in: CFB group bacteria)
CACTCCGTTAAAGCTGATGATTTCGTGCGTTCGCCCTGACTGTTACGATGACAGCCTGATATGACTTATCTGCCAATATGGTTTTTGCAGGTGGATATTGCCTTTACATTAAAGAGGCACAAGATTAACACGTATAAAACAAGCAATGATATTTTCTTCATATTATTTTCCTATTATTAGTATTTATTCTTCATGCAACGCTTCCGCCGGTTGTATCTTCGTCGCCTGATATGCCGGATACGAAATGCCTGTTACAATCATCAGCACCATGAATAACAGGGTGATGATGGCTCCCGGAACGAACCGCGCGAAACCCCATTTCATTTGCCAGACATCCGTAACGTTGGCATTTCCGATGGTATAGCAGACCGCCAATGCGGGGACAACCGCCAAGAAGAGTAGTATTAATCCTTCTCCGATGAGCAGGAAGTTCAACTTGGGCAGCGAAGAGCCCAAAGCGACGCGCAATCCCAGCTCCGCGCGGCGCTGCTGGGTACGATACCAAAACGTCCCGATAATACCCAGAAAGATATTCATTAACAGGAAAAGCATGATAAAGCCGCGTTTCTTCAAGGCGTTCACCGTATTCAACTGAAAACCGTAGCGAATCTCGTCGAAAGACCGGATGCTTTGGATATAACAATTACCGACGTTGTACAACCGGGGCGATCCTTTCATCAGCTTCTCTGCGAAGTCCGGCGATGTTCCGGGGCGTGTGCGGATACAAACTTCAATATAAGTGTACTCCGCTCCTGTCAGATTGGCAAAAGCGTCTGCGTTGATACGGCTTGTAACATATATCCATTCGAAAGCCGGATCAAAATCACTGTAACGCACCGGATTTGTCAGGGCTGCCACACGGAATCCCTGGATTGAATCATTATTCTGGAAGAATGTTTGTCCCAACAGGTTTTTGCCTTCCGGATATCGTTCTTCCCAGAAATTAAGGGGAGCAATGATCGTACCTTCTTCAAAAGCCTTTGCTAAAGAGGCGGAACCGCTCCCGTCAGCGTTTTCATATTGAAACACATTGAAGAAATCCGGTGTTACCCGGCGTATCAATCTGTTTATGGAGATTGAATCCTGCCTGAAGAAATCAGAACTGTTCGAACCATTATAAGGAGAGGAGTTCTGCGAACAACTGACATGCGCTATGTCCGGATGATGACGCAACCGTTCGACTACAGCCAGAAAGTCATCGCCATCACTTGTTGTTTTCTCCTCAGCGGGAATATACTGATTACTTTGAGGGGTCAGTTGGTTAAAAAATAGTTGATATGTATTCTCAATATTGAATCCCTTGGGCTGCACATAAGTATATAGGTTCACATACGTCCAGTCCACAATTACCCATAAGGCTGTAAAAACGATCAATAGCTCGGCCCACAACCAGGCATTCGACTTTCTTTCATTCCATATCTGTTTCAGCATTAATTTTATCATGGCATTACGAGTTTAGAGCGGTTACAATATTCAGTCGTGAAGCGCGCCAAGCGGGTACTCCCGAGCTTAAAACATTCAGAATCAAACAAAAAGCTAAAGCGCCTATAAATATCATCGGATCGATCAACATCGCGGCCGACACGGAATTTGTCCCTTCCCAAGAACTTCCCCATGAGTTAAACAACAAGTCATTCAACAGAAAGAGAGAGCCATAAGACAGTAAAAGCCCGACAAAACCTCCTATCAAGGTCAGGATCATGCTTTCCAGCAGTATTTGCTCTAACAGTCCTCCCCTAGTCGCTCCGAAAGAACGGCGAACGCCCAGTTCAGGGAAACGCTTACGCATACGCGACAGGGTCATTCCCGACAGGTTTATGGCAGGAACCAACAAGAGTAATGCGATGACTACAATAAACTCGATAATGATCTTTTTGATATCCGGCTCTACATTCGACATCTTGCGGTTTACGTGTTTAAATTGCGTATCGGGCTGATTACGATACTGCACGGCCTGACCAATGCCGGACAGCTCTTCGTTATACTTCAGCCGCAGCCGTTCTGTCTCTTCACGTATCGCCGGAAAGTCATCCGAAGAACGGGCCAGGATCAAAACCATCATCATTCCCATAGCCGTACTCCAGACCATGTCTGTTATATTGGTTGTGGTATAGGGTATCCATATCTGGGCATAAGCGGTAGGTGCCAGCTTAGAGACATCCTTCACTACGGCTACCACGGTATAATCCGAATGGTTCAGACCGATTGTCCACCCAACAACATCCGTCGTGCCATACATCCGTCGTGCCACGCTCTCGGCAATTACCGCCTTTGCTATCCCCGATTCACAGTCGGCCAGGTCATAAGGCTTTCCAGCCAGGAAGGAAAATTTGAATATTTTCCAGAAAGCCTCATCGGACTGCAGGACATCCACTTTCATCAGTTCTCCCCCGGGAGTGGATGCCAGGAATCCCGTATAAGGAGGAGAATAGATACATACGGCTTCAGGGGTTGTCAATGCTTTGAAACATTCTTTAGCCGTACGGATAGACATTAGCCCATTGTCGGAATAATTGGGGTCGTTGTTCCAATACGTGGACATCCATTTCACATAGAGTGTCCGGTGTCTGTTTACCTCCGGTGCGTAGTCTTCCAAATCAATGCGTTGCGTTATCACCATA
The DNA here is from genome assembly GCA_031259755.1 of Mediterranea sp. (in: CFB group bacteria). Lineage (GTDB taxonomy): Bacteria > Bacteroidota > Bacteroidia > Bacteroidales > Bacteroidaceae > Bacteroides. The sequence goes on from JAIRKY010000123.1 coordinate 2,622, forward strand.
ACCATGATCATGGCAATAGCCATTGCCGTACCGATAATAGAGATAAAACTCAATAGTTTATTCTCTCTCAGTTGGCGTAGCGCTTGTTTTATATGCTGTTTGTACATAAGTAGTTAGTAGTAAGTAATTTCAATCGTAAATCGTCGAATCGTAAATCACTTCACCTGCCGGCCGTCGAAGAAGCGTATCGTGCGGCTGGTTTGCCTGGCCTGTTCTTCGTTGTGCGTTACCATGACGATGGTTCGTCCGTCTTCTTTGTTCAGTTGGTGGAGGAGTTCCATCACTTCGGCGCCCATTTTGGAGTCCAGATTACCGGTGGGTTCGTCGGCAAGCAGTACCTGCGGGTTGCCGATAATGGCGCGGGCGATGGCTACACGCTGACACTGACCGCCACTGAGTTGCGTGGGGAAGTGGCGCATACGGTGGCTCAGTCCTACGCGTTCGAGCATTTGTTGGGCCAGGCGCTTGCGTTCGGAGCTGTTCGTCTTGCGGTACAGCAGGGGTAGCTCTACGTTATCTATCACACTCAACGAGTTGATCAGGTGGAAAGACTGGAATACAAAGCCGAGCATCTGGTTGCGGAATGCCGCCAATTGCTTGTCTTTCATGCGGCTTACGTCCGTACCGTCGATCCGGATCGTACCGGTAGTGGGGTTGTCTAACAGGCCTGTTATGTTGAGCAAGGTAGACTTGCCGCAACCGGAAGGCCCCATAATGGAAAGGAATTCGCCACGTTTTACTGTCAGGTTCACATTCTCGAGGGCCATTGTTTCGATCTCGCTTGTGCGATAGATCTTGGAAACGGAATCAATCTTAATCATGGTTCATGCGTTTTTATATGGTTCATATATTGATTTATTATTCTTCGTGTAGTGCTGTCGCCGGCTGTATCTTCGTGGCCTGTATTGCCGGATACCATATTCCGGCGGAGACGGTCAGAAGCATCAGTACGAGCGTTATGGCTGCGCCCGAAAGGAAACGGGACAGGGTGGGGTCGGCCCAGACATTGACCGTGAGGTCTGCGAGCCAGATATTCACACATACCACCAGCGCGGGGATAACGGCGATGGACAGGATCAACAGGCCTTCTGTGAGCAGTTCTTTGAAGATCTCTCTGCGGGAGGCTCCCAAGGCCAGGCGTAACCCTATTTCTCCTCTGCGTTTTCTTGTACGGAACCAGAATGTTCCCAATACGCCCAGCGTAACGTTGAAAACGAAGAATGACACCAACGCCAGCGAGGAACGCAAGTAATTGTTTGTTTTGGTATCGAATATCGCTTTGGATTCATCGTAGGATTTGATCTGGGAGAAATAGAACGGCCCGATAGCCAAGTTGCGCATATCGGTGGTGAAGCGGTCTGCGAAGCCTTCTTCCACATCTTTATTTACGCGGACGGAGAGCATAGGCGCCCATTGGGTGAGCATCCAATCTTCGGTCGGGACATAGATGAAGGGTTCGTAACGGTCGTATTCCGTTAACTTCGTGCGTGGCGCGATTCCACCGAGGGTGTACTTCCTGAAGGGCGCGTAGTAATCGAAAAAGGGTTGGCCGATAGCCGGACGCTCGCGGAAGAGGCTATCCGCCAAATCTTTGCTGGCAATGGCAGGACGCGGGTATGTCGCCACGTCCCAATTGTCCGGATTGCCTTGAAGGATCTCTACCTTGAACACTTGGAAGAACTCTTTGCTCACCATACGTATGTTGGCTATATACCGATGGATACTGTCGACCGTATAGCCTTGAAACATCGCGCCTTCTTCGTACGGGACCGTACCGCCATAATAACAGGCCGACTCTACTCCCGGATATTCCCTGACTTGCCTGAATAGCTGCAAGTAGCTGTCCTTCCATTCTTCGGCCGGATATTCGTCTCTCAGGTTAGGATTTATGCCGATGGAGACATGATAAACGTGGTGCGTGTCGTACCCTTTGGATTCATGAGCCACATAGGTTGCGGTAAACTGATAGTCCACCACATACCACAGCAGAATAAATACGGCGGATAACTCGGCGAAAAGCCAGATGTTGCTTCTTCGCTCATTCCAGATTTGTTTTAATATCGATGTAAGCATGGTTTCTAAACGTTTAAAGTATCTGTTATATACTTCTTCGAGATATACCAGACGGGGATCAGGGTAGATAAGAGATTAAACAACAGGCAAGAGAGCAGCGCGATAATGAAAACCGACGGACGGAAGAACATCCACCACGAGAGATTCAGCGTTGCGAGGTAGGCCACCGAAACGCCAAGCAACCAGCTACGGAAAAGATAAATCATAAGGAACGAAAGGAATAGCCCGATGATTCCTCCTATACTGATAAGCAGCAGGTTTTCCGACAGGAACTGATTGACGATGGAAGCTCTTGACGCTCCATAGGCCTTTCTGACGCCGATCTCTTCGTATCGCTTGTCCAGCATGGAAGAGATCAGCCCGGATATATTCACCGCCGGAATGATCAGGAAGATGCAGGCCAAAAGCCCATACAGCAGTACCGAATTAACGCCTAAAAAATCGGAGAACGTATATTCATTGTGCGTTTGAGGCTCCAACTTAAAGGTCGTTTCACGAAGCGTCTCATTGAAACGCTCCACACGCTGCGCGACCTCTTCCTTGACAGCTCCGGCCTTTCCTTTCTTCGCCAGCAAGATAAACTCAACATATCCGCTTACGTTCTCGGAACCGTAACCGCTTTCTTCAATATATTTCCGGGAAAGGTAATTGGCCCAGAAGTCGGCGCAGGCCACGAAGAATTGCGAACTTACATCCTTTACCACCCCGCAGACCGTAAACGGTTTGTAGTCGATCAGCATCTCGCGACCCACGACGCCGGTCGACCGGAACATCTCACGCGCCAGACGTTCCGTTATCACCACAACGTTACGTCCGGCCCGGAACTCTTCTTCCGAGAAGTATCTTCCCGCAACAAATTAATAGTTGAATATGCTCCACCAGTTCCTGTCGACAAAGCGCCCTCTCTTAAGCCCCTTGTTTCCTTCGCCCCCCAACGCTTCGCAATTGAAAGGGGTATCCGGCATGTGAAGACTAACCAACTCCGCCGACGGGATATCTTCGGTTATGGCTTTAGCCGTCTTATGCGACATTCCGTGATTTACATTCCCACGGTCTTTCGTACGATACGAATATTCATTGGAAGAATAGACCGAACGCGTCCGGTTGACCTCAGGCGCCAAGTCGCTACTATTCAAATCATAAGCCATGTAGGCTACCATGACAAAGGAAATCGTAACTGCCGTACTAAGCACGGATATGAAGCTGTAAAAGGGATTCTGCTTCATAATTTGCCAGGCTTGTTTAATGTATCTCACTATCATCTCTTTTCTGTTTTAGGGTTTTACTATTCTTCCTTTAATGCTTCCGAAGGATATATGGATGCAGCCTGTCCGGCAGGAATCAACGTACCGATGATGGTAATGAATAGCATCAATATGTACACGATCAGGCTTACGATCAGGAAATGGGGTATGAACAAGTTCTGAATATAAGCGTCATTCTCGAACTGGGGCGGTTCGGCAAAGCCGGTAAAATGCACCCGTTGCAGGACAAAGAATATCCCAACCAGCCATGCCAGGGTGGTGAGGCACCACGATTCTATCAGAAATTCCATCAGGATATTCTTCCGGCTGCTACCCAACGCCATACGCAATCCGATCTCTCCGCGGCGCGCGTCGCTACGAAGCCAGAACGTACCGGCAATACCCAGGAAGGTACAGATCAGGAAGAAGATAGCCAGGCTGCTTTGCAGGCGTAGTTTGTTTGTTACGCCCAACTTAAACTCCGACTGCTTATGGATCGTTTCAAAGTCCGTCAGCTTCAGGAAATAGAAATTGCCCACTGCCAAACGGAATGTCATTTCCTGCTTGAATTGTTCTGCAAAAAGCTCTTTGGATAATCCGTCACGGATGCGGAAACATATCTGGGATGACCAGGGGAACTCTCCAACATTAACTTTCTCCAAAGGAATGAACTGTGTCTGTACGGGCTGCTCCGTAGACCGGAACTTAAAATCGGGCACAATGCCTTTTACCGTATAGTATAATGTATCTCTATAAGACAGAAAAACGTCTTTCTCCATTAAGCCCTTACCCTGCGAGAGTTTTCTTTCTAATTCTTCGGTCAAATATATTGTCCTGACACTGGGATTACGGTGTTCCGGTATAATCCCCGTATTTACGTCCGATATACGGAACACCTTGAAGAAATCGCCATCATGATAGAAATTCATGATCAAGGCGCTACTTTCAATAGAATCATGCATCAGGCTCGTAGTGCTCATGGATTCGCTTAACGGATACTGTTGTCTGTCTGTAACCACAGCGGCCTCTATACCCGGATAGTTTCTTACCAGATCATAAATATGAAGAAAATGGGCTCTCTGTATGGAATCCGAATTCAGTTCTTCATTGAATTTACGGTGCGAGGATGGGTATTGTCCGATCATTAACCGGAATACGTTATCGATATGGTATCCCGGCTCGATGGCGCGGTTACTCAACAGGACGTAGACAGGATCGATCACTCCCCACATAAAGAATGTAACAAGTATCAACTCGAGGAATATCCATGCGTTTGCCCGTCGCTTATTCCATATCTGTTTTAGAATATGCCTGATCATGGTTACTTGTTATTACTTAGTGAATAAACGATGCCTTTCTTCAATCCGTAATGGGCGGGAATGATGGCCGACAGGAAATTGAGTATGAAGCATACGCCCAGCGTAATAAGAAAGACCACGGGGTTGAACAACATACCGGCGGAAAGCGAGAAGTCGAGCCCTTCGGGAATAGCTTCAGGCCATTTGTCGAACAAGGTCAGAATCCAGTTCCGACTGGTGAACATCAGGATATAGGACAGGATCAATCCTAAAGCTCCTCCCAGACAGGTCAACAGGAAATTCTCAGTCAGTATCTGTCCGACCAATGTGTTATAGGATGCGCCGAAAGCCTTACGAATACCGATCTCGGAAAGCCTTCTTTCCATACGTGAGGAGACCATGCCGGCAAGATTGACGGCAGGAATGATCAGCAAGGCTAACAGTATGGTTCCGAAGGTCTTAATCACTTCGACCCAGTCAATCTCTGTATAGCTGGAATGACGGAATAGGGATTTCCAATGCAATTCGGGCTGGCCGGCCAACGATACGATATAATCGTCCTGACTGGCGTTCAGCTTCCGGACGATCTCGTCAACTTCTGCTTTTACGGAATGAGCGTCCGAGTTTGATCTCGCCAGAAAACATACTCCCATTACCCCCATCATTCCTTCTCCAAAGCCGCTTGTCGTAGCAAGTTCATCGGCCCTGATCGTGAATGGCGCCCAGACCTGCGCATACGTTGCGGGTGTAGCTAACGAAACATCCCGGACAACTCCCGACACCCGATAGCTGTCTCCATCCAGCATCATTCGTTTCCCTTCCGCTTCCACTGTTCCAAACAGCCTGTTAGCCAATGAGGCGGAAATAACGGCGCTCTTTATAGCCGACTGGAAATCTGCTTCGGTAAAAGGGGCTCCATTTATAAAGTCAAAATCAAAGACCTTCCAATACTTGTCATCCGTATACGCTACCGTTACAGGAAGTACTCCTTTCTCATCTGCTAATTCAACCAACGGATAATCATCCCATGTTGCCATGACGGCCGAAACCGCTTCAGGCGATTGCATGGTATAGAAATGTTCTTTCACAAAATCATAAGAAAACATGGAACTGCCCAGGTTGTTTTGCTTCAGATATTGTATCTTGATGCTTTTGGCCATGAGCGTACGGTTTCTGTTGCTTTCCGGATACAAGGGAGCTATCTTAATGTAGTATACGATCGCGATGACCATGGTCATCGCAATGGCAAGCCCTGTTCCGATGATATAAACAGCGCTATATAGCCTGTTCTGCCCAAGCATTTGCCAGGCTTGTCGAAAATAGACGAATCTCATTTTACTTTCAGTTTATTCTTATTCTTATGCGATGACATATCCGAGATGACTGCTTTATCGCCCGGCCGCAGACCGCTGATTACTTCGACATATTCAAAGTTGGAGTCACCCAGTTGCACTTTACGTTTCACGAGTTCCTTTTCGTTGGCCAGCACAAACAGTTCATATTCGCCGCGCCCCATATAATAAGAAGCGTTGGCCAGGCGCAGGACATCCTCTTTCACGGCATTCATTACATAAACGTCCGTCTTCAAACCGGAGCGTAAGCGACGGTGGCTATCATCATTCAGTTGTACGGAGAAGGCGATCACGCCATTCCTGGATAGCGGGGTTACGCTGGATACCACACCTTCCAGCTTCTCGCTACCGATTTTCACAATGGCTCGTCCGCCGGCAGCCACACGGTCGCCATAAGCATCGGCAATCTCGGCCTCCACCTTGAAGTGGCTCAGGTCGGAAATAATGGCGACTTGCGCGCCTTGGGACACTTGCGCACCCACTTGGTTGTTCACATACGTCAGGATGGCCTTACGTGGCGAGCGGATCTGCGCGTCGTCCAGCGTACGTTTCATTTCGGCAAGCGATTTACGGAAGATCTGATAGTCGAGTTCCTGTACTTTCAGGCTCGCGGCGCGCACTTGCTGCTCGTTGGAGTATTGCTGTTTCATCTGCTCCAGCTCCAGTTGGGCGACGTTTACCTTCAGTTCAACTTCGCGAACCTTATCGGTTGTTCCGGCTCCAAGGCTATCCAGATATTGCTCGTTGCGCAGTTCCACCTTCATCCGGTTCAGCTTCATAGCCGAAACGCTGATCTGCATGGACAAGTCGCTCAAAGCCGTTTGGTTATTGACATACAACTGTTCCAATTGGTAGCGGCGTTTTTCTTCTTCGTCCAGCAGCTTCTTGTATTCCGTTTCCGTGCTTTGAAGGTCAAGTTTCAGGACAGGCGTACCCACATCGACCGAATCGCCGCCTTTCAGATAAACTTCTACGATACGGCTGTTGATCGGCGAATTAATGATCTCCTCAAACGCAGGCGCTACCCTACCCGAAGCGCTTACGCTAACCTCGATCGTTCCCCTGTCCACAGCAGAAAGGATCAGGTCTTTCCGCTGGACCCCGGCGCGCATAAACGAGATCAGGAAACTGATAACCACTATACACACGACACCGATCGCTGAAAAACGGATGATCTTCTTGTTGCGTTCTTTGTCGCGAACTTCTTTTGGAATTTCTCTGTCCATATATTTAAGTTTTAATTTCTCTGTCTATAGTTTGGAGTTTTAAAGATCAAAGAGTATGCCGGAAACGTAAATCACTGAAAAGCAAGAGTGTACAAAAGAAACAGAGTGTTCGGAATCGAACACTCTGTCCAGTTTTGTAAGTCAACGTAATTATCCCGAGACCTTGGTTACGTTATTCCCTATCCTATCAACAGTTTCTTTCTTTTTCTTTCCCTCTCAAAAATTCAAAAGAAAGGATTCCATCAAGGCCGGAACTTCAAGTTCAATCCAATCCGTGTCTAAGATTATCTCTTTCATCCTCTGTAAGTTTAACCCTGTGTACTCTGTGTTCCTCCGTCGCCTCTGTGTTGAAAACCGTATAAATGGTAATGTAACCATAAGAACAAGAAACTTAAAAAGAATAAAGGGACTTCAAACGAAGTCCCTTTATTCCGTGATCCGCCTGGGGCTCGAACCCAGGACCCCAACATTAAAAGTGTTGTGCTCTACCTGCTGAGCTAGCGAATCAATCCTTATTGCTGTTAAGCGGGTGCAAAGTTAGGGACATTTCCTTAATATGCAAGGGGAATAGACTAAAAAGTTCGATTTATTTTTCTTCTTCCACTTCCGTTTCTTGATTATCAGTGCGTTTCGTTTCTTCGGATGTGATTTTCTCATGTCCAAGAATGAAACGTTCGTAATAAGAAATAATAAGTGTTGTCAAAGGTAGTGCAATGATTAATCCGACAAATCCCATTAAGCTCCCCCAGATAGATAAAGACAGTAAGATGATTGCCGGATTCAATCCGGTGATCTTTCCCATAATCTTGGGTACAATGAAACCGTCTTGTATGATCTGCACAATGACGAATATCGCAGTGGCGGAAAGAATGATAACCCAAAAGTTCTCTCCTGTATCGGCGGCTTTGAGTATGGCCAATAAAATAGTGGGCGCAAAAGCTACGATCTGTAAATAAGGAACCAGATTCAGTAGGCCAACGAATATGCCCAGGCCGATCGCTAACGGAAAATCAATAATAAGGAAGCCTATACAGAAAAGAACGCCTACACAAAAAGCAACCAATGCCTGTCCACGGAAATATTTATTCATCCCCGCTTCAACATCGGTTAAAAGGTTCTCGGCAAACTTACGGTATTTAACCGGAATCATTTTACTCCATCCCTTGGATATTACTTCGTAATCTAAAAGGATGAAGACGATATAGAGAAGAATAATGAAAGAGGCGAATATGCTAAAAAGAATATGGATCGATCCGGATAGCAAATTCCAGAAACGTGGAGCCAGTTCTTTGAATATCTTGCTGACATTCTCGTAGTTCAGCACTTCATTTAAGGTATGCACATCAATATTCTCCTGAATAAATTCGGATAGGCTTTTGGGCACTGTCGCAGCATCGGCGCCATTAGTGAAGTAAAGGTATAGCAGGTCTTTAACTTTACTAAACTCTGCAAGTATGGGAGGGACAAGCAGATAAAAAAGAACTGTTCCGGCAATAGCCAGGCTGAGTAAAGCGCAAAGTATCGATAATGCCCGGTTCCTGACCCGCAACTTGTATTGAAAGAATTTCACCAGAGGATAGATGAGGTATGCAATAAGGCAAGCTATGAAAAATGGCAGGAGTACGCCGCTCAGGTAATTGACAAGAACCAGAATGCCTATGGCGATAGATAATCCGAAAATGAAACGGATGAAGCTATCGAACGTAATTTTGTTTTCGAACATATTAGTAAGGATTGAGATGAATATATCGTCGGATGCTATTCCCGGTCTTTCTCAATAGCTTCTATACAACAACTTCTGCATAAAGGGCTGTTTGTTTCTTTAGGATGATCTTTCGAGTATAATACCATGCGCATATCGTTTAGTTCAACAAAAATAATATATTCGGGGTAAATCTGCAAGAACGGTTAAATTATTGGGACTTTTAACCAAGGCTGACCTAATGTCTTATACTGGTATAGTAGCGATTAGGAAAGTGATGGCTATCGCCCGTTTTAAAATCTGTCTGAGATGATCAATTTCTGTTAAGTATGGCGTATTTACCTGGTTTATGATAATATAAATTAAATTAACGCAAAATAAATTAAATTGAGTAACTATTTAACAAGAATCATAATATATTTCTGCAAATCCGTGGCTAGAAAAAAAACGAATGTTATTTATACAAACTTAAGTACCAGTTGAAAATTAGTTTGTATTAAAATGGGAAAATCGAATATTCAAACTATTCCCCAAGCTTGCCATACATCTGTTAATCGCATAAAAGAGACTATCCTTACAAAGGTAATC
>JAIRKY010000132.1 GCA_031259755.1 Mediterranea sp. (in: CFB group bacteria)
CCGAAAATGAAAGACTTGCGAAAGTGGAAGAAGCTTATGCTTTCGTGACCAGCAAGGAACAAACGGATGCAGTGACGGCGAAGGTTAAGGAATATAATGACCTGTCTGAAAAAACATGCGAGTTGTATATCCAATATCGTAAAGAGAACTATGCTGCAAATTTGAAGTCCGCCGAAGTAAATGCATTGTGGAATATCTATAATAATGCTGATCAAATCGCTTCTAACATAGCCAGTTGTGATACTAGTATTACGTATTATGAACGTCAGATAGCAGATGTTTCTTCTATTGAAACAAAAGAAGAAGCCATCGAAAAGAAGAAAGTTGATATCGCTAATAAAGAAGCTGAGATTGCTCTGAAAGAAAAAGATGTGGCTAATGCCAAAGCCGCTTTTGAAGCCGCTGCCGGTGAAGAAGCCGAAGCCGATGCAGGCAATGAGTGATCAGGATTGTTTTAACGCTAATAGAAAGTAAAACAGTAAATTATGAAAATAAAAAAACTTTTGATATTAGCCGTTATGCCTATGATATGTCTTACAGCTATTGCTCAGAATCATTATGGACGGGAGAATTACACTCCGAAGAAAGGTGATTTCACCGTAGCAGCTACTGTGGGATATAACAGTTATGCCAACATCACAGCTCCGTCGGGTCTCCTGACGGAGTATGAAGTGGCGGCTCTTTCTACCAACTGGACAGACAAGGCGCTGACGGTTGGATTCGAAACGGGCTGGTTCTTCTCCGATAAATGGAAACTGAATTTAGGCGGCGGTTTGAATTTCACGAATAACCCCGGTTACCCGGCAAAGGACGGAACATACGACAACGGAATAGACGAAGTTGGCGATGGTTTCGTTCCGGACTACCGGGCGGTGGGTAACGCGAGTTCACTGGCTTTCAATGTATTCACCGGTGTAGACCGTTACTTCAAAGTAAGATCCGTTGCGGGTTTACTCTGGTATGCGGGTGCACGCGCGGGATATGCTTACGGGCAAAACCGGGTGAAATACGATGAACCGGGATCCCTGGGCAAATCCGTCGCGGAGACCTATAACCTGCGTGGCTCGTTGGCCGTTGGCGTGGACTATTATCTTATTCCCGGGCTTTATGTGGGCGGTCAGATCGACCCTTTCGCCTATACGTACAATACAACGACTTATAAGCCTCAGGAAGGACTAAGTAATTTGTCGGCAGACAGCCATAACTTTAGTTTGCTGGCCGCTCCGACCATAAAAGTTGGGTTTAAGTTTTAACTCTCTCTTTCAGGCATTTTAAAGCCCAACTGCTTCCCTTGCAACGAATTATTAACCCGTTGCAAGGGATTTTTGTTTTCTACTTTATTTTCCGGCCTCTCCGTCAAGTAAGGTTAAGGAGAGTTGTTCTGTCTATACAATGTGCATATTCTCTTTAAACAGAGCCAATTTTTCCCTCTCTCCGGCCAACAATAGCGTATCGCCTTCTTCCAACACAAGATTAGCCGGGAAGTTGATGATCGATTCGTCGTTACGGTCGATACAAATGATGATACATTCGGTTTTCTCTTGTACGGATAATTGCGCTATTGTCTTTCCTATCATGGGCGAATCATGATCGATGACATATTGTGATAGACTTACATGATGCTCTGCGGTATCATTGTCGATCGTATTGTTTTTGTTTCTTTCTTCTATGGATTGGATCAGTTGTTGAATATCGTCGTCTGCTCCCGCCAATACGATCCTGTCGTAAGGATATAACTTCTCGTTCGCATCCGGGATATTGATTTTTCTGTTGCCTCTCAATATCGTAACGATATTCACGCGGGTTTTGGCCCGGAAATCCAACTCCCGCAATGTTTTGCCGATTCTGGGAGAGGTAGGGGATACCTCTATTTCCTCGATATGGATCTCTTTGGACTTTAGTTGATGAGTGATATGCATGGGTATAGCCGCCTTCTTTTCTTCCATGCGTTGTTTGTAGTTCAGGTTCTCGAGGAAATGAGCTTCCATTTTACGTGATTGAACCTTGAATCCTTGTGAGAAGATGATGAGAGTGATCACAATCAACCCGATGACAACCATAAGTACCGTCAGGCGGGGGAATAAAGGTATGAGCGCCATTAATACGAGCGTCATGCACAATCCGATCCGGAAGGCGATCAAGGATATCAGAGCCCCTCTGTTGAACCGGTTGTCACTCCATAGATTCTTAAATTCCGTAGACCGGTTCTTTTTCATCATAATGGCGCGCAAAAAAGGAGCCATAAGGATCATCGCTATCGTAGCGGCTATGATCTTTCCCCAGAGGCCGGGAATATGCCAGGTAACGAAAGGAGTGACGTACTGTTCGCACAGGTAGACCACTGCGAGAGAGAGTGTGAAATACGCTGCGGTCAGCTTTAAGATGCTTTTCAGGAGTTTGTTCCAGTCATTTTGCTGATTGACGGTTTTGAAACTCGATGCCGCATATCCTGTGATGAGTTTATTCCATTTGAGCGGGATCCGTCCTTCAAGGAAGTGATAGAGCGGGATAGCGGCTTTAATACAATAAGGAGTGGTGAATGTAGTGATGATGGATACGGTAACGATAAGCGGATATAGCGTGCTGCCGATGACGCCGAGGCTTGTTCCTAAAGTGGCTATAATAAAGGAGAATTCACCGATCTGCGCTAAACTGAAACCGGCTTGCAGAGCCACTTTTAACCCTTCTCCGGATGCTAATACACCGATTGTTGCGAAGAAAATGCGTCCGATGAGAACGACTATGACCAATATACCGATCAATCCGGCGTATTCAACCATCACTTCAGGGTCAAGCATCATACCCACAGAGACGAAGAAAACAGCTCCGAAAAGATTCTTTATCGGTTCGGTCAGGTGTTCTATTCTTTTTACAATGACAGTCTCCGCCAGGATAGATCCCATGATAAAAGCGCCAAGCGCTGCGGAGAAGCCGACATGCGTGGCAAAAAGTACCATACCGAGACATAAACCGATGGCGACGATGAGAAGCGTTTCGTCATTTAAGTATCTTTTCAGCTTTTTGAATAGGGTTGGGATGAGGTATATGCCTACGATAAACCAAATAAGAATAAAGAACCCCAGGCGGAAAATATTACTCAATACGGTTGCGCCCTCTATTTCGTTGCTGACAGCTATGGTCGACAATAATACCATCATAAGGATAGCGACTAAGTCTTCCACGATCAACATGCCGAAGACAATACCGGCAAAACGTTGCTTTTGCAGCCCCATGTCATTGAAAGCCTTGATGATAATGGTAGTGGAAGACATGGATAGCATGCCTCCCAGAAAGATACTGTCCATATTGGACCACCCCAGGAATTTGCCCACCAGATAACCGATGATGATCATCGAACCCAGATTGATCATGGTGCCCACGGTGGCCGTTCCGCCTACGGCGATCAATCGTTTGAAGCTGAACTCCAGGCCAAGCGCAAATAACAGGAAGATCACCCCGGTATCGGCCCATACCGCGACATTACCCATATCTGTTACCGTGGGTAACCAGGTGATGTGCGGGCCTGCAATAAAACCGGCTAAAATGTATCCTAATACGACCGGTTGCTTAAGCCATTTGAATAGTAAAGTTGCGATACCCGCCGTGATGAGAATAATGGCTAAATCGCCTATGAAATCATGTAAATGGGCCATGGATTACAGGTTTGTTCTTTTTTCAATTTAACTAAATATGACGGTCTTATTTTTGTAAGCGAGCACCTTACGCTCGATATGCTTTTGTACGGCTCTGGACAAAACGATCTTTTCAAGGTCTTTCCCTTTATTGATTAGTTCGGGTATCGAATCTTTATGTGTTATGCGAACCACATCCTGTTCAATGATAGGTCCGGTATCCAGTTCGGTTGTTACATAGTGGCTCGTCGCTCCGATGATCTTTACTCCTCTTTCAAATGCCGCGTGATAAGGTTTTGCCCCAATAAAGGCCGGAAGGAAAGAATGATGTATATTGATGATCTTATCCGGATAGGCTTTAATCATATCTTCGGAGATGATCTGCATATAACGCGCCAGTACGATGAAACTGACCTTATGTTTCTTCAACAACTCCATTTCCTTGGCCTCCTGCCCGGCTTTATTTTCTTTGGTGACCGGGAAGACATAGAAAGGAATACCAAAACGCTCGCCCACATGTTGCAGGTCGGGATGATTACTGATGATCAGCGGAATTTCCACATTCCACTCCCCTGCTGTGTAACGGGCAAGTATATCATATATACAGTGAGACATCTTTGAAACGAAAATGGCCATTCTTGGTTTCACATCAGAAAAGTAAAGACGGAAATTCATTCCATACTTCTGAGCGTAAAGAGTGGTAAAGTAATCTTTGATCTTTTCTTTTGGCACCAAGAAAGTTACCAACTCCCATTCAATGCGCATGAAAAAGATATTTTCCGTATGGTCAACGTACTGGTCCAGATAAATGATGTTTCCTTTGTTTACTGTTATAAAGTCGGTAACCTCCGCCAGAATACCCGGCTTATCGGGACAGTATAATAATAGTTTGGCTGTACTCATATCCATTTCTGATGCTATCTGTCATTAAATCATCCTTTAGGGATACAAAACTAACGAAATAATGCCAACTTAAAAACAATACGAATAATAAGTTTATGGAAAGCGAAAAGAAACCTTAAAGGAAACCAGGCTATTGCAAGTTAAAAAAAGCGTCTGTCTTTGCATCCGCAATCACGAGAGATTGCTTTAATAAAGAAAACACTGGTGTGACATTAGTCGGATACTCTGTTTCATTCATTGTTTTAACAAGTTCCAGTTTGCGAAGAGTCTGTGTATCTAAAGCCTCATCTGTCTTGTCTTGATACTCTTGTTTAAAGGTTTCAATATTCAATCTCCTTCGGATTATTCCGGACACCAATATATAATTCTCCTCCTGCGTCGTTTGATTGTTTATTGAATATATTCGGAAAAATCAGATTATTTTGACTTTTTCGAACATAATGGTCGTCTATATCATCTTTTATCAGATACAGAAAGCTGCATATAAAGGAACTGACTTTATTCCGTTCTCAAAGCCAAAATTCTTTTTGGATATGCGGATACCATAAGCACATTTATATTTTGTCATAAAAATATTCATACTCTTAGAGCGAACCCGTATCCCAGCCTTTACTTCAACCGGAATAATATCAACCCCTTTCTGAATCACAAAATCCACTTCGGCTGTATTGTCATTCTTCCAATAAAGCAATGGGGTTAGATTAGCGGCAAAAGCCTGTGCGACATAATTCTCTGCGATTGCTCCTAAAAATGTATTTTTAGTTTCAAGAGGAGAAAGAATAACCTGCGTCACTATTCCCGACTGCATAGTAAGCATACCTACATCCGACATATATAATTTGAAGTCACTCAGATCTATATAGACTTTAATAGGCATAGTACCATGAGAGGTTTTCTGACATTTAAGAACCACTCCTGCATATTTAAGCCATTCTATCGACTCGCCAAAAATGGTAGCACTTCCACCTCTTTGAACAACACTATATTGGAATTTATGATTTTCCTTTGCCAGTTGGGTAGGAATGGATTCATAGCATGCACGTATCTTGATACTTGTTGAGGGTTCTGCATACTTTGCCATATCAGCTATATACTCATTCAGTATTCTGTTTTGGATATCAGCAACCGCTACAAAACTATTAGTATTTATAAATTCTTTGACAGCAGCAGGCATGCCGCCAACAATCAAGTATTGATTGTAAAAATCTACGGCCATCGAGTGTACGCCTAATGGCTCATTTGATTCATAATGTTCCCGAATCAGTTCCGCAAAGTTTTCTCTTCCCAATGCCCACAAAAATTCCTCAAAATCCATCGGAAACAAGGTTATTTCATTGACTTTTCCTACCGGGAAAGAGTATTTTTCCCGATTTATAGCTACACCAAGTAAAGAGCCGGCAGCAACGATATGATATTCGGGAGTTTGTTCGCAAAAATATTTAAGCGAAGTAAGAGCTCTTTCGCATGCCTGAATTTCATCCAAAACAATAAGGGTCTTACCCGGAATGATTCGTTGTGAGTGTGCAGATTCCAAATATTGGATAATAGAAGCCGGAGTGAGGTTTTCTTCAAACTTCTCTGCCAAAGCTTTATCTATTTCAAGGTTGACAATAATACAATTGTCAAATTCTTGTTTGCCAAATTCTTGTAAAATATAGCTTTTCCCAACCTGACGCGCTCCATTTACAATAAGTGGCATTCTGCCGGATTTGTCTTTCCAGTTGACTAATTTATTATATATCTTTCTTCTCATCGCCTTGTGTTTTCTGCAAATATACGGTTATCTATGGGAAAATAAAAACAGTACATATTTTTTCATAGATAAAACACGGAAGCCAACGATTTCGCATTCTTTTTCTTTCATCTGAGGGAAGTTATATTTCTCATATACTTTTCCATAGATAAATCAGAATTGATTGAACTTATCTATTGCATTAGCTCTTATATCATCAGCAATGTCAATGTAGGGCTTCATGGTTTTGTAATTATCTTCCCTCGAATTGCGAAAAGAAACACAAGCTTCCGGAGCAATTCTCACAGGCTCGTTCTCCTCAGTTTCGGATGGATCAGGCGCCGGCGTCTTGGCGGTATTTTGTAGGCGATATTCCGTAGAGTTCTTTGAATGAGCTCGAGAAATGAGATATACTGGAAAAGCCCGTTGTGTAAGCAATTTCGGAAATCGTGAGCTTCTTCTCCGAGAGTAAGACCGCCGCCTGTTTCAGCCGTATGTTCCGGATAAAATCCCGTGCAGATTGGTTCGTCAGTTCCTTCAGTTTCCTGTGCATGTGTACCCGGCTCATGCCGGTATTGGCCGCAAGCATTTCTACGTTCAGCATCGGATCGTCCAGATGCTTATTGATGGTTTTCATTACCTTCTCCATCAATATCTCATCGTTCGACTTCTTTTCTATTTTCGCGATCTGCTCATCCACCTGCTTTTCGCTGGAGAATCTGTTCTTCAGGCGTTTGCGGTTGTTGATCAGGTTGTTGACGGTTGTTTTCAGCAGATCGGCGTTGAACGGCTTCACGATGTACGCGTCCGCTCCGGTTTCCAGTCCTTCTATACGGTCTTCCGGCTTCGACCGGGCGGTAAGCAAGATAATGGGTATATGATTGATATTGACATGTTGCTTCACCTTTTTGCTGAGCGTTATGCCATCCATTTCCGGCATCATGACGTCGCTGATGATCAAGTCCGGCTTTTCTTTGAAGATGTGTTCCCAACCCTCCTTGCCATTCACACATTCGCCGACGTGGTAAGTGTCGCTTAGCTCATCACGGATATAACGGCGTATCTCGTCATCGTCTTCAATAACCAATACCCTGTGGCATGTTTTGGCTTTTACCCTTTTGCTTCCGGCCGTCTCGCCGGCGATGAGATCCTCGGGCAGGGCGGCTTCCCTTCTCTCGGCGGCCGGTTCCTTATTCACCATCTCTTCCGGGTTCTCAAGGTCTTCCGTCTTCAGGTGGTTACTTCCCATGGGCAAACGGATAATGAAGCGCGTTCCGGCGCCCTCTTCCCTGTTTTCCGCCCGGATCGCGCCTTTATGCAGTTCGACCAGGCAGCGGGAAAGATGCAAGCCGATGCCCGTGCCGAAGTTAGACTTGGTAACATCATTATTGATCTGGTAGAAACGTTCAAATATCTGCTCTATCTTATCTTTATCTATACCGATCCCATTGTCCGTGATGCCGATCTCGAAATAATTCTTCAGCGCCCCCCTTACGCTCTCGTCGTGTCCGGCCGTTAGTTTTACGTTGATCTCTCCGCCTTCGGACGTATATTTGAAGGCATTGGAAAGAACGTTGAGCAACACTTTATCGAAATTGTTCATATCGATCCAGGCCTTAAGCTCCTTCTCCTCGTGATCGAACGTAAAGGTAATGTTCTTTTTCCGGGCCTGATAGTCAAAAGTCTGCATCACATCGCCGATAAAGCCCACAATGTCGGTCTCACGGTATTTCAAATGCATCTGCCCCTTGTCGAGTTTACGGATGTCCATCAGTTGGTTCATTAGCCGCAAGATACGTTGGGCGTTGCGATAGATCATCAGGTATGTTGGTTGCTTCTCGCCGTCCTCCTCCGCGATCAACCTCTCCAGCGGGTTGATAATGAGCGTCATCGGTGTGCGTATTTCATGCGAGATGTTGATAAAGAACTGTAGTTTCGCCTCATTGATCTCTTCCTGATGTTCCAGCGCCAACAACTCTTGCCTGTGCCGGAAATGAGAAAGGATATACATAATAACGGCATACAATATCGTACAGGTTATGATCACCCAAAGAAAGATAGCCCATGTTGTTTCGTACCAGGGAGGAGCGATCCGGATGCTTATCGTCCGGATGTCCGACTGGTTATCGTGGCCGGAAGCGCGTACACGGAAAGTGTACCTGCCCGGATTGAGGTTTGTGAAAGTTATCCGGTTTACACCCGGATAAGTGCTGGCCCACTCATCGCCCAGTTCGTCTATTTTATATTGATATATAATTCGTTCGGGGTTACAGAATTCCAGCGTCGAGAACTCGAAGCCGAATGTATTTTCGTTATGCGCGAAGGTAAAGCTGTCCGAATCCATGACCGCCGAGCCGGTAATGATGTGGTTCCCCGATCTGTCGCCCTTCTTCACCACCCGGTTCACCAGATAAAGCTCCGTGATCAGGACCTTCAGCTCTTTCTTCTGTTCCACGATCTCCTTGGGAGAGAAAACCGTAATGCCGTTTATCCCCCCGAAGTACATCATCCCCTGTTTATCCTTGAAAGCAGCCCCGCGGCTGAATTCATTCCCTTGAAGGCCATCGGCGGCATAATAATTGACGAACTTCCGTTCTCCGGTCACCAGCTTCGATAATCCCCGGTGCGAGCTGATCCAGATATTCCCATCCTCATCCTCCATCATCCCGCAGATAACGTCGCTTGGCAGCCCGTCGTTGGTAGTGAACCGGGTAAACTCCTCCGTCTTTTTATCAAAGCAGAACAACCCTTCGGAGGCGCCCACCCAGATACGCCCGTCACGGCCTTCGAAAATAGAAGAGACCACGTATCCGGGCAACAGGTTGTTGCGGTTCATATAGTTGATAAACGTATCCTTCCGGGGGTCGAAGCAGCTCAATCCGTAGTATGTACCTATCCAGAGCATACCATCGGCCCCTTTCAGGATGCAGTTGATCCAGTCGTTCGGCAAGCGGTCTATATGCCAGCCACTGCCTTCATCGCGGGTCGATTCGTACCGGGTCACCGCACCGTCGCTAAGCCTGATCTTCCGGATGCCCGAGCCAAGCGTCCCGATCCATAGATGCTGCCGATCATCCTCCGTTATGCAGGACACCTTTTCGCTTACCCCCATGTCGTTGTGCGAAGAGATCTGTAGAAGATACTCGCATCGCCCCGTGTCCCTGTCCATTCGCGCCAGTCCGTTGAAATACGATCCCAGCCACAAGTTCTGCCCGGAGTCCTCATATATCGCCATGATCGTACCCGGAACGGAATACTCGTCATCCGGTTGATGGCTGTAGTGAACAAGCCGTTCGCCCTCGTCGTCAATGCCGTAAAGCCCGTCGTTATCCGTTCCTATCCATGTCACTCCCCGGCTGTCTTTCCATATCGCCATGACGCAACCCGAACCGATATTGTTCTTATGGATAGAGTTGCAGCCATAATAACTGAACCTGTTCTGCGCGCTTGGAATAAGAATGAGCCCTTTCTGAAAAATACCCAACCACAGGTTATTGTCTTTGTCCTGTAGAATGGAATGGACTTTAGACTTGGAGAAGTCGAACGGCGCGGTGTTTGTCACACAATCGACAATCACATTCCTGTCTGCGTCGTACGCTTTCAGCCCCTCCCCATCCGTACCTATATATATTGTTCCCTCTCTGTTCAGCATTAAAGTTTTGATGTTCAACGCCGTTTTCTTGTTGTAAGCCACAGGCCGGAACACCCCGGCGCGCCCGCCGCCTGTATCCCTGAGCATATAAAGCCCGCCATTCAACGTTCCTGCGAATATATTCCCCCGCATATCTTCGCATATCGCCGCGACATCGTCGTTGGTAAGCCCCTGCGCCGCCCCGAAGTTTTTAAGCTCCCCGGTTTCGGGCGAGTAGCGGAACAGGCCCTTGCCTTCGGCCGCTATCCACAGGTTACGCCTGGAATCTTCGAATATGGTATTCAGGAACAAGTTATTCATCCTTTCGGACAATTCCGTTTCCAGAGCTACATCGTAAGGCTCTCCGATGCCCCTGTCGTTCATCCGGATGCGGATCGTTCCCTGCCCCGAAGTCGACATCCATATCTCCCCGTTCGAACGTTCGACGATAGCCGTAATGTGCGGATCCACCTCTTCGCCGTTCCGTCGTAAGCGGACTTCCGAAAACGAATCCGTAGCCCGGTCGTACAATTGCAGCCCGTTGATGCACCCGATCCAGAAATTGCCGTAACTGTCTTCATACAGCGAGCGGACATAGTTGTTTTTGAGTGAAGCGGAGTCTGCGATGTGATGACGGTAAATAGAAAAGCGGACGCCGTCGAACTTGTTCAACCCATTCTCCGTAGCGACCCAGATAAACCCCTTCCTGTCCTGATATACCTTATTGATCAGGCTGTTCGACAGCTCTTTGTCTGTGGAATGAAACCTTCCGGTCTGGGCATGAACAACGATGGAGAATAACAATAAGAGTTGGCTTATCGTAACCGCTATGTGCTTTTTCATGATAAATCGGGTTTTCGTATGCCGTCTGTCAAGCAAAGATAAACAAATTAAGTATAGCTTATATGTTTCCGCGTATGTTTTAATTCAGGCGCCTCCCATACACCTGGCAAGCGCCGGCCTGTGGAGTTTACTTGCCGTCCGCAAACGCATATTCCGCCGTCCGGCAGGTTTTGCCTTCCCGCTCCGTGTTTTATCTCTCTCCGCCGGACTTTTTTCCATCGCCCGTATGTCGATTTATCTCTTCATCGACATGAATAGATCTCTTCATAGCTATGAAGAGACATCTTCATCACCATGAAGAGACATCTTCATAGCTATGAAGAGATAAATCGACATACGGGGAGATATATCTTTTCAATCACACCTGTATATCTTCCCGTATGTTTAAGTAAATTCTTCCGCTTGCGAAAGTTTGCACAGGGAAACGCCTTTATACATTCATTTATTTAAAATTTAAACGGGTTCTGAGCAAATCCATTTATTGTTTTTTTAAACATATAACAATTATATTTTAACTTTGCGCTTGATTACATGGGTAGTCTACAACTAATTCTCAATCCGGGAAAAATGGGCATAGCGGTGATAAAATACAATGCGGGCAATATCCGGTCGGTCGACTACGCGTTGAAACGACTCGGCGTGGAAGCGCTGATCACGGCGGACAGGCAGGCGCTGATGGATGCGGATAAGGTGATCTTTCCCGGAGTGGGTGAGGCGGAAACGACGATGAGACATCTCCGGGAAACCGGGTTGGACGAGATCATAAAGAATCTCCGGCAACCGGTTTTGGGCATCTGTGTCGGTATGCAACTGATGTGCAGCCATTCGGAAGAAGGAGACGCGGAGTGTATGGGCATTTTCGAAGCGAGGGTGAAGCGCTTTGCGCCCGGAAAACAGGCGGACAAGGTACCGCATATGGGGTGGAACACACTGCTGAATACGAAGACCGGCCTGTTTGATGGATTCTCCCGTGAAGAGTTCGTTTATTTTGTGCATAGTTACTATGTTCCGGTGAACGAATATACGATTGCAGAAACGGAACACATACTGCCTTTTAGCGCAGCGATGCATAAAGATAATTTCTATGCTACCCAATTTCACCCGGAAAAGAGCGGGATGGTTGGTGAGCGTATCCTGAAAAACTTTCTGAAACTCTAAGCGCATGATCGAACTGATACCGGCTATTGATATTATCGATGGTAAATGTGTACGCCTTTCACAGGGCGATTACGGAAGCAAAAAGGTGTACAATGAAAATCCTGTGGAGGTGGCCCTGGAGTTTGAAGCCAACGGAATCCGCCGCCTGCATGTGGTAGACCTCGATGGAGCGGCTTCCCATCACGTGGTGAACTACCGCACGTTGGAGCGCATTGCGTCGCGTACGTCTCTCATCATTGACTTTGGCGGGGGAATAAAGAGCGATGAAGATTTGATACTGGCTTTTAACAACGGGGCCGAGATGGTTACCGGAGGCAGTATCGCGGTTAAGGACCCCGAACGGTTTGCCCGTTGGCTGGAACGTTACGGCAGTAAGAAGATTATTTTGGGCGCCGACGTAAAAGATCGCCTGATCGCAGTGAATGGCTGGAAAGATGAAACGACTGTGGAACTTTTCCCGTTCCTGAACGACTATATATATAAAGGAATAGAACGGGTTATCTGTACCGATATTGACCGGGACGGCATGCTTGAAGGCCCTTCTGTTGAATTGTACAAGGAGATTCTGAGGCAACACTCCAACCTCTACCTGATGGCAAGCGGCGGGGTGGGGTGTATGGCGGACATTATCGCCCTGGATGAGGCCGGCGTGCCCGGGGTGATCTTCGGCAAAGCGCTCTATGAGGGCCGTATCACGATGAAAGAACTCTACGATTACAGTTAGTAACTTCTGAACCATGTTAGCAAAAAGAATCATTCCGTGCCTGGATATCAAAGATGGGCAGACGGTTAAAGGGACAAACTTCGTAAATCTTCGCCAGGCCGGCGATCCGGTGGAGCTGGGACGCGCCTATAGCTTGCAGGGCGCTGACGAGCTTGTCTTCCTGGATATAACCGCCAGTCACGAGGGCCGTAAAACGTTTGCGGAGTTGGTGACCCGTATTGCGGCCAATATCTATATACCGTTTACCGTGGGCGGGGGCATTAACGAGCTGAGCGATGTTGATCGCCTGCTGAACGCCGGCGCCGATAAAGTCTCTGTGAACTCTTCGGCTATTCGTAATCCCGGCCTGATCGATGAGATTGCCAAGCATTTCGGCTCCCAGGTTTGTGTGCTGGCGGTAGATGCCAAACAGACGCCTGCCGGTTGGAAATGTTATCTTAATGGCGGGCGGATAGAGACCGGTAAGGAATTGATGAATTGGACATACGAGGCTCAGGAGCGGGGGGCGGGTGAGGTCTTGTTCACCAGCATGGATCATGACGGGGTGAAAACCGGATATGCCAATGACGCTTTGGCGGAACTGTACGCCCGATTGTCGATCCCGGTCATTGCTTCCGGTGGCGCCGGGGAGAAAGAGCATTTCCGCGACGCGTTTACTTTCGGGAAAGCGGACGCCGCGTTGGCTGCCAGCGTTTTTCACTTTGGAGAGATTCGTATTCCCGAATTAAAATCATATCTTTGTAGGCAGGGCATAACTGTCAGGTCATAACCGGCGATAAAAACAGATTAGAACGAAATGGATTTGGACTTTGGTAAAATGAACGGACTTGTTCCGGCTGTTATACAGGATAATACGACTTGCAAGGTCTTGATGTTGGGCTATATGAATAAAGAGGCGTACGAAAAGACTTTGGAAACGGGGAAGGTGACTTTCTTTAGCCGTACGAAGAACCGTTTGTGGACTAAAGGCGAAGAGAGCGGGAATTTCCTTCATGTTGTTTCCATAAAGGAAGACTGTGACGGGGATACGTTGTTGGTCAAGGTGGATCCGGCCGGCCCGGTTTGTCATACGGGGATGGATACTTGCTGGGGAGAGAAGAACGAACCGGATGACATTATGTTCCTCAAACACTTGCAGGATTTTATAGATAAACGCCATGAGGAAATGCCGGAGAAGTCATATACCACAAGTTTGTTCCAATCCGGCATAAACCGTATGGCGCAGAAAGTAGGCGAGGAGGCGGTGGAGATGATCATTGAGGCGGTTAACGGTACGGATGGCCGCATGATCTACGAGGGTTCCGATATGATCTATCACTTGATCGTGCTGTTGACATCCAAGGGTTATCGTATAGAAAACCTCGTGCGCGAATTGAAAGAAAGGCACAGTGACAGATGGAAGAAGCAGTGATTCACTATACAAACGTAGAAATACGCCAACAGGAATATTGTGTACTCGACGATGTAAACCTGAAGTTGCACAAAGGAGAGTTTGCGTATCTGATCGGTAAGGTCGGAACCGGCAAAACCACCCTGTTGAAGAGCATCTATGGTGAGTTGGATATAAAGGGCGGCGATGCGTGGGTCTTGGGTTACAACCTGAGTCATATCAAGCGCAAGAACATTCCGCAATTAAGACGCAAGTTAGGCATTGTCTTTCAGGACTTCCAGCTATTGATAGACCGTACTGTTTACGATAATCTGGAGTTTGTGCTTCGGGCTACCGGCTGGAAGAATAAGCTACAGATCGAAATACGCATTGAAGAAGTACTCCTGCAAGTAGGCATGGAGAACAAAGGATATAAAATGCCGAATGAATTGTCCGGCGGAGAGCAGCAGCGTATTGTGATTGCGCGCGCCATTCTGAATTCACCCGAGATCATTCTGGCGGATGAGCCTACCGGAAATCTTGATATAGAGACCGGCAGGGCCATTGTAGAGTTGTTGCATTCCATTTGCCGGTCAGGTTCGGCTATCATTATGACCACACACAATATACGTTTGGTGGAAGAGTTTCCGGGGATCGTATATCGTTGCGACGACTATCGGATTGCAGATGTGACTCGTGAGTTTGTAAAAGAGTAGGTTTTGAATAACAATTTAATACAGTATCGAAAATGAAAGTACTAAAGTTTGGAGGAACTTCTGTTGGTTCTGCACAAAGAATGAAAGAGGTAGCCAAATTAATTACCGGTGGCGAGAAAAAGATCGTTGTGCTTTCGGCAATGTCCGGGACAACAAATACTTTGGTAGAGATTTCGGATTACCTGTACAAAAAGAATCCGGATGGCGCCAATGAGATCATCAATAAACTGGAGGCTAAGTATAAACGGCACGTTGATGAACTTTATGCTACCATTGAATATAAACAGAAAGGACTTGAAATCGTTAAATCTCATTTCGATTATATCCGCACGTTCACCAAAGACCTCTTTACTTTATTTGAAGAAAAGGTCGTATTGGCTCAGGGTGAGTTGATCTCTACCGCCATGGTAAACTATTACTTGCAGGAGTGCGGTGTGGGGTCTGTGTTGCTTCCCGCGTTGGAATTCATGCGTACGGATAAGAATGCGGAACCCGACCCTATATATATAAAGGATAAGATACAAGTACAACTGGAACTTTCCCCGGATGCGGAAATTTATATTACGCAAGGTTTTATCTGCCGTAATGCGTATGGCGAGATCGACAACCTGCAACGCGGGGGAAGCGACTACACCGCTTCATTGATCGGTACGGCGGTAAATGCTTCTGAGATCCAGATATGGACAGATATCGACGGTATGCACAATAACGACCCGCGTATTGTTGACAAGACTGTTCCTGTTCGTCAGTTACATTTTGAAGAAGCCGCCGAGCTGGCTTACTTCGGCGCCAAGATTCTGCACCCTACTTGTGTTCAGCCGGCTAAATACGCGAATATTCCTGTTCGTTTGCTGAACACAATGGCTCCGACGGCTCCGGGAACGATGATCTCAAACGATACGGAAAAAGATAAAATTAAAGCGGTAGCTGCGAAAGACAACATCACAGCCATCAAAATCAAGTCCAGTCGTATGTTGTTGGCGCATGGTTTCCTGCGCAAGGTATTCGAGATCTTCGAGAGTTACCAGACTTCAATCGATATGATCTGTACTTCTGAAGTAGGAGTATCCGTATCGATCGATAACACCCGCCACTTGAATGAAATTCTGGATGATCTGAAAAAATACGGAACAGTAACCATAGATTCTAATATGTGCATTGTTTGTGTGGTAGGTGACCTGGAATGGGAAAACGTTGGTTTTGAAGCTAAAGTTATCCAGGCGATGAAAGATATACCGATCCGTATGATCTCTTATGGCGGCAGCAACTATAACATCTCTTTCCTCATCCGTGAATGTGATAAGAAAGCGGCGCTCCAATCATTAAGCGACATACTGTTTAACTGAATTGAATTCTCAATTTAATCATGATGAAAGGTACATTTCCGATCAATAAATTCCGTGAGTTAGAAACACCTTTTTATTACTACGACACCAGGGTGTTGCGTGATACGCTGGCCGTTATAAATAAAGAGATGGCTAAATACGACAAGTTTAGTATGCACTATGCCGTAAAAGCCAATGCGAATCCCAAAATATTGACCGTCATCTGTGAAAACGGGCTTGGCGCCGACTGTGTGAGTGGCGGCGAGATCCGCGCTGCTATCAAAGCCGGTATTCCGGCTGATAAGGTCGTATTTGCGGGTGTCGGTAAGGCCGATTGGGAAATCAATCTGGGACTGGATTATGATATCTTCTGTTTCAATGTGGAATCTGTTCCCGAGCTGGAAGTGATTAATGAACTGGCTGCTGCTAAAGGTAAAGTCGCTAACGTAGCGCTCCGTATTAACCCGAATGTGGGTGCGCATACCCATAAGAACATCACTACCGGCTTGGCTGAGAACAAATTTGGTATCCGTATGACAGATATGGATCATGTGATTGATACGGCATTGTCCATGCGGAACGTTAAGTTTGTCGGGCTTCATTTCCATATTGGTTCGCAGATACTGGATATGGGCGATTTTGTAGCATTGTGTAATCGTGTGAATGAACTGCAGGAAAAACTATATGCCCGTCAGATCATTGTGGAACATATCAATGTAGGTGGTGGATTAGGTATTGATTATGCCCATCCTAACCGTCAGCCTATCCCTGACTTTGCCGCTTATTTTGCTACGTATGCGCAACACCTCAAACTGCATCCGCAGCAGTCGGTGCACTTTGAACTGGGACGTGCTGTAACAGGCCAGTGTGGTAACCTGATCAGTAAAGTGTTATATGTGAAACAGGGCGCCAATAAACAATTCGCTATCCTTGATGCGGGTATGACCGACCTGATCCGTCCGGCTTTGTACCAGGCCTATCACAAAATAGAGAATATAACTTCCGAAGAACCAATTGAAGCGTATGATGTCGTAGGTCCCATTTGTGAATCGTCCGACGTATTTGGTAAGGCTATTGATCTGAATAGAGTTCACCGGGGCGACCTGATCGCGCTTCGTTCGGCAGGAGCTTACGGTGAGATTATGGCTTCGGGTTATAATTGCCGCGAGATTCCGAAGGCTTATACCTCGGATGAACTGGTGTAATGAAGACGTTATTATATAAAATTCATTAACTAAAATACATACTACTATGATTTCAAAGAAACTTCAAGATGCGATCAACAAGCAGATCAATGCTGAAATGTGGTCGGCTAATTTGTATCTTTCTATGTCTTACTTCTTTGCGAAGGAAGGATTTGAAGGATTTGCCAACTGGATGAAGAGACAATACGAAGAAGAGATGGAACATGCCTGTAAACTGGCAGATTATCTGGTTGTACGCGAAGGTACCGCCCTGATCGATAAATTGGATGTTGTGCCAACCGGCTGGGGCAATCCGTTGGAAGTATTCGAACATACGTTTGAACACGAGAAGCGCGTTTCGCAAATGATCAATGCATTGGTTGAAGTGGCTGTCGAAGAAAAAGATAAGGCAACGGAAGATTTTCTGAGCTGGTTCGTAAACGAACAGGTCGAAGAAGAAGCCACAGTTCGCAGTCTAATCAAGAAACTTAAGATTGTTGGCACTACAGGCGGACTTTATACGCTTGACTCTGAGTTGAAACAACGCAAGTAGTAAGTTGTGCTTATTATCTCGGAATAGGGTAATAGGGATGCCGAAGCGCTAAAAACAAAGAGGATGGTGTGTCGAAAGCCCGGATGTTCCCAGACTTTCGACACACCATCCTCTTTTGTAAATCGTCATTGGCTGAAACTTAAGCCGTTTTAGCCTTTTCCACCACAGCTTTGAAAGCTTCCGGATGGTTCATCGCTAAGTCTGCTAAAACCTTACGGTTTATTTCGATACCGGCTTTATGCAAACCACCCATCAGTTTAGAATATGACATACCTTCCAAACGGGCCGCTGCATTGATACGCTGTATCCAAAGAGCGCGGAAGTTTCTTTTTTTGTTCTTACGGTCGCGAAAAGCATAAGTTAACCCTTTTTCCCAGGTATTCTTAGCTACGGTCCACACATTTTTTCTTGCACCAAAGTAACCTCTGGTAAGTTTCAAAATTTTCTTTCTTCTTGCTCTTGAAGCAACATGATTTACTGATCTTGGCATAGTTTTTCTTTTTTTTTGAATGTTAGCGCCGTTACTTATATAACGAACTTCAGGCTAATGCATCCGGTTAATAACTACTTTAATAATACGCATTTCGATTATTTCATCGCTAAGAGTTCTCTCACCTGGTTCTCATCCACCGGATGAACGGTTGTAACATGACACAGGTTCTTTTTTCTCTTTTTTGATTTCTTAGTCAGGATATGACTATGAAAAGCGTGCTTTCTTTTGATTTTACCTGTTCCGGTAAGGGTAAACCTTTTTTTGGAACCGGAGTTAGTCTTCATCTTTGGCATCTTCTTTCTTTATTTAATTATTAAATTATAGTATGGCAACGCACTATACCTGCGCATTACGCATTTATTCTTCGTCCTTAACAACTTCAGCTTTCTGAGCATCCGTTTTGAGTTTCTTCTGAGCTTCTTTCTTTTTAGGAGAAAGAGAAATGATCATACGCTTTCCTTCAAGCATCGGCATTTGGTCAACCTTCGCATAATCTTCAAGGTCGTTAGCAAAACGCAGCAATAACACTTCGCCTTGCTCTTTAAATAAGATCGAACGGCCTTTAAAAAATACGTAGGCTTTCACCTTATCGCCATCTTCAAGGAATCCTTTGGCATGTTTCAGTTTAAAGTTATAGTCATGGTCATCGGTCTGCGGGCCAAAACGTATCTCTTTCACATTAACCTTAACCTGCTTTGCTTTCTGCTCTTTCGCACGTTTCTTTTGTTGATATAGAAATTTAGAGTAGTCAATAATACGACAAACGGGGGGTTGAGCATTCGGTGATATTTCCACCAAGTCTAATTCGCGTTCCTGAGCCATTTTCAAGGCTTCAAGGATTGAGTAAACCTTTGGTTCGATATCATCTCCCACGATACGAACGTCTTTGGCTCGAATCTGTTCATTGATTCTGTATTGTCCTTTTAAATCATTCTTCATTGAATAACGATTTCCTGTTTGTTTCTTGTTTACCGCCAAATTAAATTCTTTTTTTATTCGTTAAGTTAAAACTGATCTTAGAGCATTGCGTATGTTGTGCTTTTACAATTGCGCGCAAATTTACCACTTATTTATCATACTCTGAACTTCCTCGTTCAAAATTTTACCAAATTCTTCAAATTTCATACTTCCTTTATCGCCTTCGCCTTGCTTACGTACGGAAACTTCGCCGTTTCCGGCTTCCTTTTCACCGACGATAAGCATGTAAGGAATACGTTTCACTTCATTGTCACGTATCTTGCGGCCGATCTTCTCGTTTCTGTCATCAACGATGGCGCGAATATCTACCGTATCGAAATATTCTCTCAACTGTCCGGCATAGTCGTTGAACTTCTCGCTGATCGGAAGGATGGCAACCTGATCAGGCGCCAGCCACAATGGGAACTTACCGGCAGTATGTTCAATCAACACAGCCACGAAACGTTCCATTGAACCGAACGGCGCACGGTGGATCATAACCGGGCGGTGTTTCATGTTATCCGCCCCGGTATATTCCAACTGGAAGCGTTCGGGCAAGTTATAGTCAACCTGAATGGTTCCCAATTGCCATTTACGCCCCAGCGCATCACGTATCATAAAGTCCAGCTTAGGCCCGTAGAATGCGGCTTCACCATATTCGATGTTCGTTTTCAATCCTTTTTCTTCACAAGCCTCAATGATAGACTGCTCCGCCTTTTCCCAATTCTCATCGCTACCGATATATTTATCACGATCTACCTGATCGCGCAAGGAAATCTGCGCTTCAAAATTCTCAAAGTCAAGCGCCTTGAAAATGATGAAGATAATATCCATTACATTCAGGAACTCTTCTTTCACTTGATCCGGACGACAGAAGATATGGGCGTCGTCCTGGGTAAAGCCGCGTACACGTGTCAAACCGTGAAGCTCACCACTTTGTTCATAACGGTGAACCGTTCCAAATTCAGCCAGGCGCATTGGCAGTTCTTTATAGGAGTGAGGCTGCCATTTGTAGATCTCACAGTGATGCGGACAGTTCATCGGTTTCAACAGATATTCCTCTCCTTCTTCCGGCGTGTGTATCGGTTGGAACGAATCCTTACCATATTTCGCATAGTGACCTGAAGTCACAT
>JAIRKY010000130.1 GCA_031259755.1 Mediterranea sp. (in: CFB group bacteria)
GTATTCCCAATCTTTGTGTGTGGAATACATTGCTGGCAAGTGTAGCGATACACTGTACTGATACTCTTCTTAATCAGGGAGCTGACTTCCTCGATGTTCATTTCATCTTTCTCTATGGGAATCTCCTTGTTCTGATCCTCAACTTGCTCCTCCAGTAATTTAATGAGGTGCTCTACAGCCTGTGGTAGATTATCATGAGTGACTTTGCCGAAATTACTTTCATTTGTCATAATCATTCTCATTTTTTTCCATCCGTGCAACGATATAGCTCAACTTCAATAGGCAGATAGAGCACATGGTGGTATCTCCATTTTCTATTTTTTGTCTTATCATCTGTTTTTGTTTTAAATTATACATGGGAGTTTATCCTCCGTTCACTTTGAAACCGATTTCGAAGTGCAAAATTAGTTGGAACCTAAAAGTTAAATACATTTACCTCCTTGATACTATGCTATTATCAGGCTAACTATCAGGGTATGGATGCTCTATTTCTTGTTATTTCCTCTATTTATTTGCATTGGGAACACTTACATAGGAAAAGATAAATCACATATACAGTCCATTATATTAACTACATCGTTAGTGATTCTTATTAAGTATTTTTGTCTTCGTTCCTCCCCATTCTTCTAATCATGATTTAATACTTTAAAGGATTCGATAGACGCTTCACCGTATAAATCTTGAATGGACTTCTTCTTATGTAGTTTCATCCATTCCAAAATTTCTGACCGATAGAAGTGTAGGGTATTCCCAATCTTTGTGTGTGGAATACATTGCTGGCAAGTGTAGCGATACACTGTACTGACACTCTTCTTAATCAAGGTACTGACTTCTTTGATGTTCATTTCGTCTTTCTCTATGGGAATCTCCTTGTTCTGATTTTCGACTTGCACCTCCACTAATTTAATGAGGTGTTCTACAGCCTGTGGTAGGTTATCATGATTGACTTTGCCGAAATTGCTTTCATTTGTCATAAGCACTAATAATTTGATTATCTGCTGCAAATAAATGGCAAAGAGTGATGACGAGTGCTTCTCGTCATCACTTCGTCAACGGCTCGTCATACTTTCGTCAAAGAATTAAAGTGGCTTAACAAATGGGTATAAGAAGCCTCAATATTCCGGCTGTTCAGAATATTGAGGCTAAGAGTTAATAGAATGATCAAAAGTCTCACTATTGTTGTTCCTTGAGATATTCTTTGAAGAAATTGTCTTTCTTCATATCAATGGGAAAAATCTTCTGACCATTAGTTATTCTTGTACTATTGGTAGAAAGTATTGCGGTATCACATACTTCTTTATCAAAATACTTTTGGAAATCCTCAAAGAAATCACTCTTTTTCAATTGTGGATTATAATACTTACACATTACAAAAAGATTATGCAGGAATGCTCCCAAATCACTTTTCTGAATACCATTGATCGATGAAATAGGTTTTTGAATCTCTTTATCCACTTTAGTATTAGTGATATGCTCAAGAACATGCACTTTAAAGTATTCCAGCTCGTAAACGTTGAACTTGCAGGTTAATGTGTTGTCTACATATTTATAGATGTAACTAAATGCTTCATAAACCCTTTTGGCGTTCGCTGATAATTCATGGCTATTACTGGATTTTATAGCATCCAGATATTGTGCCAAAATTTCCTGATTCGATTCTTCGGTGGAAACATTAAGTTGTTGGATGCAAAATTCTACAATCATCTTTTTCCGGTGATGTATGTTACCACCTATTTTATTGTGGCTAAGCTGTTGCTCATTAAGCAATTCTTTGTTTAGCCATTCTCTGTCAAGCTTGTGAATTTCTAGATGAGTTTTATATTCACTAATAACTTCCTCTGTTTTTAAATCAAGCCCTTTCTTTACAAACAAAATTAAGAGAATTAACAGACTGAGGTATAGTGCCGGAAATATAGCCAATGCAAATGCCGGGTTGAACTTATACACCCTTATGCCAGTAAATATCATACCAAAGACTAACAATAGCATCAGTATTATCAGTCTTTGGTTTCCTTTTATAGTTCTGGGCTCATTGTTGAATCGTTCAATCCTGGCTTTTAATTTCTTTATCCATTTCATGATTCTGAGTAATAGCTGAAATGTTTAATCTTTTGGCGGCTTGTTCCATTAACGGGTTCACCACCTTGGTGTAGCGCATTGTTGTGCTTTCTTGCCTATGACCGAGGATATGCTTGATGGTTATGATATCCGTTCCCAATGCCAAAGACAATGTAGCACACGTATGCCTTGTACAATGATAGTGGATGTTCTTCTTTATCCCAATATCCTTTAGCCATTTCTTTAGCGGATAAGTCATCATATAAACAGACAGACCTTTGAATACCAATCCTTCTTTGCAAGGTCCTATCAACTCAATCAAGTCTTCTCCAACAGGTATGTTTGCCAAGCTCTTGGTTTTTATCATTCGTTTATTGATATACCATCCACCTGTGGGTAATTGTTTGATGTCGCTCCATTGTAAAGAGAGAACATCACTACGTCGCATTCCCGTAATGCAAGAAAATATGAAAGCCTTACGTAATACAGGATAAGGACATTTGCTGTTAATAACCAGATGAAGTTCGTCTAATGTGAGATACTCAATCGCAGTTTCTTCTTCTGGTATCCTATCCAGAAAATCGTTGATGTTTTCTTTCAATAGCCTACGTTTATATGTGTCTTTCAACATGCCTCGGAATGTAGAAAAATATCCGGCTGCCGAGTTTTGTTTTAGCTTTACTTTCTTATCTTTTAGCTTGGTTGTATTCATCAGATATTGACGGAACCTCGCACATAAAGCTACATTCACATCTGCAAAGGTACACTTGTTTTTCGTGAACGAGGCAAAATGTTGATAGACAAACAGCCACTTCTTATTATGCTTGAGAGCTTCTTTGTGGAAATATGCTAAGAAGTCAGTCTTTTCAACCACCTTATCATAGAAATCATATTTCTCGTTAATAAGCTGTTCGAGAACTCTGAGACGCATAATTTCCACTTTCGCCATAATACTTTTAACTTGCTCACGCTCTGCAAAGTTTTTCGGTTTTTCAGGCAAGTGAATCCCCAGGAAATAGCATCTTGTCATTTTATTGGTATCAGGAATACGGATGGGAGGATAGAAGTCAAAAAACAACGACACTCTTCCTTTACTCAATTTCTTCTTTCTCAAATATACTTTAGTATTCATACGTGTAACTAATTTGGTTATAGATTCGCTTTATTTATCACTATTTGTCTTTTCAGTATTATTACTTTCTGGTTGTTCGTTAACATTATTTATGGCTATATTCCCAGTTCCAAATACTTTTCGAAGTCCTTCAATACTTACAATGACAAATTTTCCTTTGTTGATTTTGGGTATTTTGTATGACTGGCATCGGTTATAAATCGTATCTCGATCAACGTTGAATATGGCACATGCTTCAGGTATGGTGATGTAGCCATCTTTACCGATTTGGGCATTCTTTATATCATCCACATGTTTTTTTGAGTACAAGGTGCTATTGCCGGTCTTTTCCTTTTTCTTAGGAATCTTATAGCGAGAGGTGAAATTATGTACGGCTTTCACGGTCATGCCATATATTTTCTGTATATCCTCAATGGTATACCACTCTGTTATTTTCTCCGCTTCCATATAACCCATTTTCAAGAAATACTTGTCAATGTGCTTTACACTATAATACTTGTGCCCCGCAATGGTGACAAAAGGAATATCATTCTCTTTGACAATCACATATAAGCGGTTGTATTTGATATGATACTTCTCCTCAATCTCCTTGACGGAGTAGAAGTCAGTAAGGTGTTCCAATGTCTTGATCGGAGATTCGGATAATGCCTCTACGCTTTTAATCAGTGTATTCATTATTGTATCTATATCTTTTCTTGCTATCATTGTTCTTCTGCCTATTTTGATAAAAGGAATCTGATACTTGTAAATATAGTTGTATACACTTCTTTTACCGACTCCGAGATAAGTAGCAAATTGTTTAAGGCTGATGTATTCTTTGGCTTGGATGAATTCTATCTCATCAATAGATAGCCTGAGACGTTTTTGCTTTTCCTCTTTCACTTCCTTTGTGACGACATTATATCGTCCGTTGCGAATGCTTTCTTTGTAGTGCCTACTATTACATACTTTACTACAGAAGCGGGTTTTGCACGTCTGAGCAATGAAAATCTTACCACAATGCTCACAAATCCGCTCAATTTTGACCCTGTTACTCATACTTAGCTCTCCTTCTTTTTTGTGCAATAGTGTGCATTAACGTGCAAGGACGCGCAAATACATCCACTACTTCGCACAGGTTCAACTTAGTTCTATCAAATGAGTTGAAAGGTACATCCGGGGTACAAATATATGCAAAACGATACAAAAAAAAGCAATGTCGGCATTCTTGCTAACATTGCTTAAGCATTTGATTATAAGCGATTTATTTGTTATCTCTTGTCGGCGTTTATCACCGTTTTTCACTTCCTATTTCCCGATACAAAAATGTTCGAAGATATTTTTTAGCACTTGGTCGTTTGTAACCTCACCAATGATATCATTCAAGTGGAAAATAGCTTCCCGTATGTCTTGCGCCAGAAAGTCTCCGGAGATATGCGTTTTTAATCCTTGCCGTACGCGGTGTATAGCTTCTAAAGCCTTCGTTAGCGCTTCGTAGTGGCGCACGTTGGTTACGATCACATCGTTTTGAGTAACGGTGGGCAAGTGCGCTGCTTCTACCAGCATCTGTTGAAGCCGGTCGGTTTGTATGCGTTGCTTTGCCGAGATGAAAATATACCGTATATTTTCTCTGGTTACAAGATCGGCAAATAGGGTTGTTCGTTCTTTGTCAGGTCCGGCAGATAGCAGGTCGGTTTTGTTCAGCACAAAGATCAGTTGTTTGTTCTCTACCAATGGCAGTAT
Source organism: Mediterranea sp. (in: CFB group bacteria) (assembly GCA_031259755.1). Lineage (GTDB taxonomy): Bacteria > Bacteroidota > Bacteroidia > Bacteroidales > Bacteroidaceae > Bacteroides. The sequence continues at coordinate 4,913 of JAIRKY010000130.1, forward strand.
CCTGCTCGAAAGGCGTCGGATTTGTTTGTGCATATTCCGGCTGTCCATCACCCAAAGCACAATTTCAGCCTGTTCAATCTTCCGGAAGGTGCGTTCAATGCCCAGATTCTCGATTGTATCCTCCGTATCCCGGATACCTGCCGTATCTATGAACCGGAATGTTACCCCTTTTATATTGACCGTATCTTCGATGGCATCGCGCGTAGTGCCATGTATCTCACTGACAATCGCCTTTTCTTCATTGAGCAAGACATTGAGCAACGTTGATTTTCCGGCATTTGTTTCACCGATGATGGCAACCGGAACCCCGTTTCTGATTGCATTTCCCACGCTGAATGAGTTGACCAGGCGTGCGATAATCCCCTCAATATTGCCGGCAAGCCGGGACAACTCCTTCCGATCGGCAAATTCCACATCTTCTTCACTGAAATCAAGTTCCAATTCAATCATGGAAGTGAAATTCAGTAATTGTCCGCGCAGTCCGGCCAGTTCCTTGCTGAAACCACCTTTCATCTGGCTGATAGCCAAGCGATGGGCTGCCGCTGAAGTGGAGGCGATCAGGTCGGCTACGGCTTCGGCCTGGCTGAGGTCTATCTTTCCGTTCAAGAAAGCGCGTTGGGTAAACTCTCCCGGTTGGGCTGTCCGGCAGCCATTCCTGATCAGAAGTTGCATCACCTGTTGCAGGATATATGGTGAGCCATGGCAACTGATCTCTGTGGAGTTCTCGCCGGTATAAGAGTGTGGAGCGCGGAAGAGACTGACAAGCGCCTCGTCCGCCAATTCTTCTCCGTCATAGATACGTCCGAAGGTAAGCGTATAGGGCGCCTGCTCTTCCAGCCTTTTCCCGCTTTTGGAAGGAGTGAATATTTTGCCGGTAATATCAATGGCTTGCGGGCCGGAAACGCGTATGGACGCTATGGCGCCCCCTTGCGCGGTTGCTACGGCGCAGATTGTATCTTGATCCATCATTGCTCCCATCGTTTTGAATGGCAAAGATATACAAAATCCGATGTCTGAGCCAATCATTCCGTCTCAAAGTCTATGGCTGCAAACGTGCCGGTTAGATGCGGTCGAGTACGGTTTTGATCAATATATCGATCGTGTTCCGGTATCCCGTATTCGCTTCTTTGATCAGGCGGTTGGCGATCACCATGCACACGGTTGTCGCCTTATGCCCCATCAGTTTGGCTAATCCGGCGAGCGCGGAACTTTCCATTTCGAAGTTCGTGATCCGGTGTCCCTTGTATTCAAAGGCTTCAATTTTTTCATTCTGTTTCGGATCGGCCAATGGAACGCGGAGCTCACGTCCTTGCGGGCCAAAGAACCCACCTGCCGCGATGGTTACGCCACGTATCATTTCATCCTTAGCCACACGGTCGCACAATTCCGGGTTTGCATCAATCACATAAGGAGCGGGATTACCGATATTCCCGTTCCAGCCCATGTGTGCCAGGAATGCTTTTTCAAATTCAAGATCGCAAGCTTCATTACGCCCGGCATAGAAGTTCAACAGTCCGTCGAAACCGATGGATTTCTGCGAGCAGATAAATGTCCCCACAGGGGTATTGGGTTGTAACCCGCCGCATGTGCCGATACGTACAAGTTCCAACCGGCGGAAAGTCTCTTTCTCTTCCCGCGTATTGAAGTCGATATTGGCCAGCGCATCAAGCTCGTTCATGACGATGTCGATGTTATCGCATCCTATTCCTGTGGAAAGAACCGTGATCCGTTTACCTTTATATGTTCCTGTGCAAGTCTTGAACTCACGGCTTTCAACCTCAAACTCTCTATGGTCGAAGTGTGAAGCGACGAGCGCCACACGGCCCGGGTCACCTACAAGGATCACTTTGCTTGCCAACTGTTCCGGTTTCACATGCAGGTGAAATACGGAACCATCTTCATTGATGATCAATTCGGATGGAGGGAAATGTTTTTTCATAATTCGAAGGTATGAATAAGAGGATGTGTCGAAAGTATTTTAGCCATGTCAATGAACCGCAGATTAACAGATCACACAGATTAGATGATGTTGATTATCGACAATCTATAAATAAAGAAATCTGTGCGATCTGTTAATCTGTGGTTCATATCGGCGCTTATGACACATCCGTTTGTTGCATCAACTTAATGGTTTTGAAGTGCCGGAATTTGGTTTGGCTATGTTTTCACGCATAGAAGTGTCCGCTTCAATGTTCTTCATGCGATAGTAGTCCATGATGCCCAGATTCCCGCTACGGAAAGCTTCGGCCATAGCTTTAGGCACTTCGGCTTCCGCTTCGATCACTTTAGCGCGGGCTTCCTGTGCTTTGGCTTTCATTTCCTGTTCGGTTGCCACTGCCATTGCACGGCGTTCTTCGGCTTTTGCCTGTGCAATGTTCTTATCGGCGTTTGCCTGGTCCATTTGCAACACCGCGCCAATGTTCTTACCAATATCAATATCGGCAATATCAATGGACAGGATCTCAAATGCAGTGCCTGCATCCAACCCTTTACGGAGAACCACTTTGGAGATGGTATCCGGATTCTCGAGTACGGCTTTGTGGTTGGTCGACGAACCGATGGACGAAACGATACCTTCGCCGACACGGGCCAGAACGGTATCTTCACCGGCGCCCCCAACTAACTGGCGGATGTTGGCGCGAACCGTTACACGGGCTTTAGCGATCAACTGAATCCCGTCCTTAGCCATGGCTGTGACCGGAGGGGTATCGATCACTTTAGGGTTAACCGACATCTGAACGGCTTCGAACACGTCACGTCCGGCAAGGTCGATAGCCGTCGCCATCTGGAATGATAGTTCTATATTCGCTTTGGATGCCGACACAAGCGCATGTACAACCTTCTCTACATGTCCACCGGCGAGGTAGTGGGCTTCCAACCCATCGCGGGTAATATTACCCAATCCCGCTTTATGGGCTTCGATCATAGCCGGAACAATAATGTAAGGGGGTACGTTACGGATACGCATCAGGAATAACTGTATCAGGGAAATGTTTACGCCCGAAACTTTGGCGGACAACCAAAGGAAGAAGGGTACGTAATGAAAAAAGATAGCAAGAAAGATAATAGCGCCTGCTATTATCGCGAGGGTGAAATACGTTGGATCCATTATGTTTTGGTTTTAGTGAATAATTCGTTTATTTATCTCTTTCTACAAGGATGACGCCATCGGTAATCCGTGATACAATAACCGGCGTTTTTTCGTCCAGAAAGCCATCGATAGATTTAACGTTTACGATCTTTCCGTCAATCTCGGCGTAACCGATCAGCGCCAACCGGGTGGTTGTGACGCCTTTCTCACCTATCCGGATGCTCTGTTCGTCTTTCCTGTCGATTTTGGAATCGATGTTTTTTTTCAAAGAAACCTTATCCAGCACTTTCGAGCGCATGAACAATATGACAGATCCTATACAGGCCACCGCCGATGCGATGAGTGTAATAGAACCCGCAGCAGGCCCCATATAAACAAAAGCGTAGTAGTTGGCGTAAATCAGGGCGGCAACGGCGGCGATACCCGCGATACTGATCCCCGGGATAAGAAAAAGCTCCACAAGAAACAGGATAATGGCCACGACGATCAATGCGGTAATAATAAGGATATCCATATTTTAATTGTTTAGTGATTTAATTTCTTCGTTGCGCGCGTCAACGCCGAGGGCCTCCAGCTGTTCTTTCATGGCCTGCACGCGTTTTTCCAGATCAAGGATACCAGGCCCCATCCTCTCTTTATCACTCTTGTTGGCATGGAAATACTTGTCACGTTGTTTTTCCAACCTGTCGGCTTGCACCTTATAGTCTTTCTCCATTTGCCGATACTTTCCGAACAGTTTTTTTGCGTCGGGAGAGATGAAGTCATCCGCGCTATGATACGTATGCCGGTCGTTGACGATGAACGCGAACTCATATTCTTTGTGTTCCTTCGGTTGTTCTGTCATTGTAGCGGTTAGCCGTTTCCGGGCTGCGGCTGCTATGGATTCGTCTTTCCAGGTGTCCTTTATTGAATTTAGTCTGGCCAGACTACGCACCTTCTTAGGATCCATTGTCTCATAATTATAAGCCCGGCGGGAAACGTTAGGTACGAATATGTATATGCAGACTTTATCCGCAGGTTGGTTACGGTCTGTGGCAAACCATCCCAGGTTATTAAATTCATCGATGACATACATATAGTCGTTGAACGGCGAATTGAAAGGCATGCCTATATTCTCGGGGGCGAGATAGGTTTCCGAACCGCTGTTATAACGGGTCACAAAGATGTCATAACCTCCTATGGAGTGTGCTCCGTCCGAGGCATAAAAAAGGGTTATTCCATCGGTAAGTACAAAGGGATAGTTCGTATTTCCTTCCGCATTGATGTTTTCCGGCAGTTCTATTCCTTTGCTCCATCCATCGAGCAGCTTGTTCTGAAGGAATATATTCAGGGTGTTGCTGTCGCCGGCTTTGCTGTAGTATATCTTGTTTCCAAGTTCGGTTTCGTAGACCGTGCCTTCGTTCTTGCCCTGAACGTCGAAGAACTCATTATACGTATATATCTTGCCCGATTCTTCATTGATTTTATAGGCGCTAAGGAAATGGGCTTTGTCCGTAATGATGCTATCGACGATGTGAACGTCTTCTACACCTTTCAGCATACGGGCTTTAGCTTTGCTTCTTTCCAGCATAACCCTCGCTTTTTCGGTCGGTTGCTCTCTTTGGACCTGTCCTTCTATATATTCCTCAAATGCGTTGACCGCTTCTTCAAAACGGTAGGTCTGGTCATAAGCTTGTCCCAGATAGAGAGGCCCGTTTTGTATCTTCTTTTTCGTAGCGAATTCAATATACTTAATCGATTTCTCCACCTCTCCCGTCTTCAGGCAACATACGCCATACCAATAGTTATAGTTGGCATTGTTCGGTTGCGATTTCATATACCGTTCAAATACAGGTTTGGCTTTTCCGTATTGTCCTTTCGTAAACAGAGTCTTGGCTTGGTCCAGCGTCTGCGCAGATACGGCGCCGGACAAGAGGAGAGAGAGTGATAAGATTGTATATCTTAATTTCATAAACAGCTTGTTTTTTCTATCGATCTCAAAAATACAAAGTTTTATTGTAATCGCAAAGCGTTAAGTTCCCTTAGGGGTCAATAAGGTTTATCTTTTGCAACGTATTGCTTCATCTTTTCAGTGATACAGGTTTTGAATGTTCCGTCCTCATCACTGTAAATGAAACACGCACCTATTTCGGGCCGGGCATTAACAAAAGCCTTGGCTTCTTCCCGCCCCATAACCATGAAGGCTGTTGCCAAGGCGTCCGCTGTCATGCAATCGTTGGCGACAACCGTTGCCGAAAGTATGTTGTGTTGTACCGGATAGCCTGTTCGCGGATCAATGGTATGTGCGTATTTCTTCCCGTCTTTATAATAATAATTCCGGTAGTTGCCTGAAGTCGCCACCCCCATGTCTGTAAGTTGAAGGACCAACTGTAGTTCTTGGTTCACGGACAGTGAGTCGTCTATGGGTTTATTGATCCCGATGCGCCAGGCTTCATTTTTTGAATTTACTCCTTTCAGATACAGTTCTCCGCCAATATCGACCATATAGTTTTTGATACCTTTCCGTTCGAGGAACTGTGCCGACACATCTACGGCATATCCTTTGGCTATAGCGCTGCAACTGATCATGATCCGCGGGTCTTTCTTGATCACTTTTCCTTCTGCCATGGCCACATTCCTGTAATTGGTAAGCTCCAGCAAACTGTCAATCGTTTGTTGGCCGGGCCATGCCCCTTTTTTGAAACCAAATCCCCAGGCGTTTGCCAGTGGAGCGATGGTGATATCGAATGTGCCGCCGGTCTCTTCCGAGATTTGCATGGAGCGTTCAAACACTTTCCGGAAAAGCGTATCGGTTACGATATTTTCATTCCTGTTGACCCTGCTAATGACAGAAGAGTCATTGAATGGAGATAGCGAGGCGTCGAAGCGTTTCAGCTCTTCTTCTATTTCGATCTTCAGGTCTTCACTGTGTTGATAGGTCATGCTGTAGACCGTTCCGAAGATAAGTCCTTTGGTTTGTTGGTAGGGGACGGCCGTATTCTTTTTTACGGAAAGGATATATACCGTTCCTGCGATCAGTGGGATAAGCCAAAGCAGGTAGGCTCTCGATGGCTTTTTAGTTTCCATGGTATTCAGAAAGGAAGTTTATAAATGAGTGAGTAGCCGAGACCAAAACAGTTTGAATCGTACTCTCCATATCCCGGGACATACCAGGGAACGCCATAGTCGCTTAATGACACGCTCATACTACACTTGTAGCGCACGGACCAGCCCATGTAGAAGTTCTTGTATATATGGGCGCGTACGCCGACCAACAGTTCCAGCCAACCCATGCCGGCTTTCAGTCCTTTATGGGCGAAAGGAACACTCCCTCCCCAGACGTCATCCGTCAGGCTCGGGTTCTCCAGGCTTCCTCCGAATATCGGGTCTTCAGCCGGTGTGCTGATCGCGTCATACGAGAAGCTTGTATATCCGTACCGGAATCCGGCATACAGGTAGTTCGGGTTTCCTTTTTTGTACATCGTATTATAGTTCATCCCGATACGGAAATAAGGAGCGCTGCTTTTATAGTGCGTTCCTCTGTCGCTGTATGTGTCGGTCGTTCCATAGCCAACCTCTACAACAGGGAAAAACCGGTTTTTCAGGTTAGCCTCTATGGCAACCTCGCCACTCAGAAAGTCGCCGCCCAACACGTTCGCTCCCAATCCATATATATCGGCGCTGACGATCAGCCCATTGTATAAGGGAAAATACACCTTTTCGTCTTCTTTCTTCTCCTTGTCCGGATCGGCGTTTTGTGCATGAAGAGAAACGCCCCAGACAAAGAACAGCATGAAGCCGGCGGCTTTAGTGATAGCGAAAGTATAATTCGAGGTTCTTTGTCTCATCCGTATTTGTACTGGTATTGGTTACGCGAATAGAATCTAATCGGTTGTTCCTGGTGCTGTAAGAGAGGCCGAGTACAACTTGCTTCATCTCATACCCGCAATCCATAGACACAAATTCCGGGGTATTGGTGTACCAGATAACGATTGTATCTCTGATCTGTTCGCCGTAATCGAATACCCACCTCGTGGTGTCGTTTGTGTATTTCAATGGTAAACCGAAACGTGTCACATCTTTCATCTTGTTCAGGAGGACAATGTCTGTATGCAGCGCGGTAACAGTCAGGGAGTCCAACGTGTCATTCACCGCTGCGGCGCCATCGAGTCTGTAGACAGAGCTCCACAACATGGCGCGGCCTGCGGTGGAACAGTCGCTTTCGCCGGCGCACGAAGATACGATTGTTCCGGCCAACGGACAAGCGATCATCAGGATGAGTGCAAGTTTTACGAGTTCCTTCATTTTTTTTGCTGTCTTAAATGGTTTCTTCTATCTGGTAATCATTCCGCTCCGGAGCGTTTCGTGAAACAAGTTCCCCGAGAAAACCCGTAAGAAAAAGCTGAGTGCCGATAATCATGGAGGTCAGAGCCAGATAAAAATAAGGAGAATCTGTGACCAGTCGATAGGGCATCCCATTATACATGGCGTATAGTTTGTTGGCCCCTACAATAGCTACGGCAATGATGCCCAGAACGAACATAAGCGATCCGAGTAACCCGAAAAAGTGCATGGGCTTTATGCCGAAGCGCGACAAGAACCATAGCGTGGTCAGGTCAAGATATCCGTTTACGAAACGGTTTACTCCAAACTTCGTTTTTCCATATTTGCGCGCCTGATGCCGGACTACTTTTTCACCGATTTTTTGGAATCCGGCGCTTTTGGCCAGATAGGGAATATAGCGATGCATCTCACCGTATACCTCAATATTCTTCACTACTTCTTTCCGGTAAGATTTCAATCCGCAGTTAAAATCGTGCAGGTTCCCGATTCCCGACACCCTGCGGGCGGTAGCGTTGAATATCTTGGTTGGCAATGTCTTCGATAGGGGGTCATAACGTTTCTTTTTCCAACCGGAAACCAGGTCGTATCCTTCTTCTTTGATCATGCGGTACAGTTCCGGTATTTCTTCGGGGCTGTCTTGCAGGTCGGCATCCATGGTGATCACCACGTCTCCTTGCGCCGTCTTGAATCCGCAGTACAAAGCCGGCGATTTTCCGTAATTGCGGCGAAACTTGATGCCCTTTATATGTTCGGATCGGGCTTTCAGCCCTTCGATGACTTTCCATGAATGATCCGTACTTCCATCGTTTATGAAAATCACCTCAAACGAAAACCCGTTATCATTCATCACCTGTTCTATCCGGTTATATAGTTCAGGCAGCGAATCTTCTTCGTTGAATAAAGGTATTACAACAGATATATCCATGATCATCGGATTTTGATAAATACAACCTCGCAATTAGTTTATCGGATTTTGCCGAACTGCTTGGTAAGCGCACAAAGTTAGCCATTTTTCATAACAAACAAAGCGCAAACAATAGAAAACCGAAGCGAACGCACGAAACGTAAGGAATAAAAAATCCGTGAACCTCTTGCGGGTTTTGCAAAAATATCTACCTTTGCAGCCGGGTAAGTCCTGTACGGCCAGCTCCCTCCGAATCCTCCAGGGCTTGATCGCAGCAAAGGCAGGAGGTTGTAGCGGCGCGATACAGTCAGCTTACCCACTTGCCTCTTTAGCTCAGTTGGCCAGAGCACGTGATTTGTAATCTCGGGGTCGTTGGTTCGAATCCGACAAGAGGCTCGATTCGATTTTTTTAAAGGAACATGCTTAAATCTAATCTTTCCATTTTATTTTGAGTTTGTGTTGTTTTGGCCTGTTAACCACAGATTACACGATTACACAGATTTTTATTATTTGAAACGCGGATTAACGGTTTGAAACGCGGATTAACGCAGATTTACGCGGATTATTTATTAAACACGGACACTACTGTCCAAAGAAATTTTCTTGAGCATGATTTAAATTGATTAATACCAATGATTTACGCGAGTAAAATTTTTCCGAGATTTGATTTTACACTTTTGCAAATTGTATTTCAAGAGA
>JAIRKY010000021.1 GCA_031259755.1 Mediterranea sp. (in: CFB group bacteria)
ATAGAAGAGGATATAAGTATCATTACCTGAAAAACATCGGATGATAGCATGTTAAACCATTAATGACAGGAGATAAACAATGTCCATACCGTATGTAGTGCGCCAAAAGGCGAATGTTCTCAACAGTGAAAAGAAAGGATTGTGGTACGCCACTGCCAAGAAATTGCAGAAGAAAGGCGGTGGAGTGACCGAAGATGACTTGGCATGGAAAATCGCAAATCGCACCGGCTTTAGCCGGGGTGAGATCAAGGGTATCCTTACCGAATTGGCCGATGCAATAGAAGAAGCATTGTCCATGGGCCGTTCCGTGACGATCAAAGATATAGGATCATTCCAGACGGCGCTCACCAGCAAGGGATTCAAGCGCCCCATACAGATCACTCCCGGCGAGGTTAGTGTGTCGCGCGTTTATTTCATTGCCGACCGTGGACTGACCGCACGGCTAAAAGAAGTCAAATGCACACGTATCCCACTTAAATATTACCTCCCTAAAGAGATGCTGACAAAGGAAATGCTGGAAGAGGAGGAAGATAACGAAACAGGTTCAATAGAGCAACCCGAATAGCCCAACGCGAAGATCGAAGAGGCTAACGCAAAATTTGAAAAGCTACCTGCAAAATTTATGCTTCGTTTTATTCTCATCATATCTCGATGAAATATTCAAATAAGTCGTTGACTTATTAAATTATTACGTTGAGTAGTTATGCAATAATTGCGTTGAGTTATCTGTCTTCATTAAGTAAATTAACGTGAGTTCGAAATAAGATTAGAACAAACAAAGTTGTTTGTAGTTAATCGTTTGTAAATAAGCACTATAAATATAGCTACTTATTTGCTCTTATGATAATCTTATTGAAGTTTCTTGTTATTTTAGATTTTAATGGGACAGTTATGATGTCGTTTATAAAATGTAAAAAATGAAATGGATATATAGTCCCAAATTAAATTAAATATTACCTTTGTGCTCGAAATATTATATATATTGAAGATAAATAATCTTATGCGTAGATTTATTACACTTTTTATTTTAGCCTTTACCTTGTTGGGCATAGCAATGGCGCAACAAATGTCTGATGATCAAGTAATTCAATATCTGAAGAATGCACAGAGTCAAGGGAAAGATCAAACACAAATTACGACTGAACTGCTTAGGCGAGGAGTTACAAAAGAACAAGTAGAACGGATAAAAGAGAAAATTGAGGCAAAGTCGAACGTAGAGGCGGCAGGTACGAAACAGGGAGTGGAAAGCAGTCAACAACGGATGCGCAGTTCGACAACAAACAACAGCCTGAATCCGAATGATCCGAATAACCGGAGACAATCGAGCAGTCGCCAGCCGGGTAACATTAGAAACTTAAATGTTAGGGAATTACCCTCCGAAGATGAACCGAACGTCCTGATGGACGATTCTAATACATATCACTTCGAAGAAGAACACTTGAAAATTCCGGTTAGTAAAGGTGAGCGCAGTATATTTGGGCGGGATATGTTTACCAATCCAAACCTTTCTTTCGAACCTAATTCAAACATAGCTACTCCTGTCAGCTATCGTTTAGGGCCTGGCGATGAAGTTATCATTGATATTTGGGGTACATCGGAAAATACGATCCGTGAAACGATCTCCCCCGAAGGGAATATTATCATACCTAACGTCGGCCCTGTTTATTTAAACGGAATGACTGTAAATGAAGCTACTAAGTATGTACGTCGTGAATTAAGTAAATTCTATGCCGGATTGACGGAAGATTCATCCCAGATGAAGCTCTCTTTGGGACGAACTCGTACCATCAAAGTCAACATTATGGGAGAAGTAACCGTGCCGGGAACTTACAGGCTTTCTTCTTTCTCTTCCGTATTCCACGCTTTATATAATGCCGGCGGTATTAGTCCTATCGGGAGTATGCGTAAGATACAGGTCGTTCGTAATGGAAATAAGATCGCGGATGTCGACGTATATGATTACATCATGCGTGGTAAGACCAACGATGATATCCGGTTGATGGAGGATGATGTTATTCTTGTCCCGCCATACGAATCTCTTGTGAATGTTACAGGTAAGGTACGCCGTCCGATGTATTATGAAACGAAAGATGGGGAAACTATCTCCGACCTGTTAAGGTATTCCGGAGGATTTACAGGAGATGCTTATAAAGATAATATACGCCTGATTCGATTGAACGGCCGTGAGAAACAAATCTATAATGTGGATGAATTGAGTTTTGCTACATTTAAAGTTGTTGACGAAGATTTATTGAACGTGGAAGCGGTGCTCAACCGTTTCGAAAACAGGGTGGAAGTGCGTGGCGCTGTATACCGTGACGGGTCTTATCAGATCAGCGATGAAGTGAATACGGTAAAACAGTTGATTGAAAAAGCTGAGGGTTTACGTGGCGATGCTTTTTTAAATCGTGCACAACTTCAGCGCGAGCATGACGATCTGACGCTGGAAATTATCCCCGTCGATCTGAAAGCTGTGTTGAATGGTAGTGCAGCGGATATTCCGTTGCAGAGAAATGATGTTTTATACATTCCAAGTATACATGACCTGGAAGAACAACGTTTCCTTGTCATCCACGGAGAAGTTTCCGTTCCGGGAACTTATTTCTATGCTAAGAATATGACCATCGAAGATTTGATCATCCAGGCCGGTGGCCTGCTGGAAGCGGCGTCTACCGTACGTGTTGATGTCGCCCGCCGTATCAAGGATCCTAAGACTACAAAATCGAGCCATACTGTAGGTGCAACTTATTCTTTCGACTTTAAGGATGGTTATGTAATCGGTGGAGATGGTATATTCCATCTGGAACCGTTCGACGAGATATATGTACGTAAAAGCCCCGCTTACCATGTGCAACAAAATGTGCAAGTTCTGGGAGAAGTGTTGTTTAACGGAACTTATGCTTTGTCAAAGAAGAACGAACGTCTCACCGATCTTCTATATAGAGCTGGCGGGTTGACGGAAGACGCGTATGTTGAAGGGGCGCGCTTGATACGTAAAATGACGGACGAAGAGATCCGTCGTAAGGAAGATGTGTTACGTATGACAATGACCTCCTTGGACTCGTTGTCTGTAAAGACCATGGACCTGTCAACGAATTATCCGGTAGGTATCAACCTGGAAAAGGCATTGGCTAATCCGAATTCCAACTTCAACTTGGTATTGCGTGAGGGAGACTTGCTGATCGTACCTGAATTTGCCAATACGGTGAAGATTAACGGTGCGGTGATGTATCCGAATACAGTTTCTTATAAAGAAGGCGAGGGTTTGAAATATTATCTGGATCAAGCAGGCGGATATGCGACACTTGCCAAAAAGAATAGAGCATATGTTGTGTATATGAATGGTACGGTCGCGCGTTTGAAGAAAAGAAACCCCAAAGTTATCCGGCCCGGATGTGAGATCATCATTCCAAGCAAAGATGCAAGGAATAAAATGTCTACAGCCGAAGTCATTGGTATGGGTAGTTCTGTTGCTTCAATGGCTGCTGTTATCGCAACGTTGATTAATGTTCTTAAAAAGTGAGAGTATGGAAGAACAGGAAATTGATCTGATAGAACTTGCTCAGAAAGTTTGGGCTGAGCGTAAACTGATCTTTAAGTGGTGTGGTATAGCAGCGGTTATAGGTGTTGTTGTTGCATTTAGTATTCCTCGTGAATATAAAACGAGTGTAACATTGGCTCCGGAATTAAGATCTAAATCTAATACGGGTAATATGGGAACTCTTGCTGCTATGGCGGGTATTAATTTGGCGAATTCTACCGGAGAAGATGCGCTTTCACCAGATCTTTATCCTGACATTATAAATTCAACTCCGTTTTTAACCGAATTGTTTGACGTACAGGTAGAAGATATAAAAGCTACCTATAAGGCTACTCTTTATGACTATTTGGGTGAACATCAGCGTTCTTCGTGGTGGAGCATGATTCTTTCCGCTCCGTTCAAAGCTCTGGGTTGGGTCATGTCTTTGTTCAAGGATCAACCGGAGGAAGATGATCGTGTTCTGGATCCGTTCAAGCTGACTCAGGATGAAGCAAATATTGCTGAGGCATTAAGTCAACGTATATCTGTAGCTGTCGATAAGAAAACCGGAATAGCAACCATTTCCGTTACCATGCAGGATCCATTGGTTTCTGCGACGTTAACAGACACTGTGATGGTTAAGTTACAGAATTACATTACAGACTACCGGACAAATAAGGCCAAGCATGATCTGCTTTTTACTGAAAAGCTGAATAGTGAAGCCAAAGCGGATTATTATGCGGCGCAGAAAAAATATGCAGACTATGTAGATGGTAATCAAAATGTGATCCTGCAAAGTCGATTAACAGAACAGGAACGTTTGCGGAATGAAATGTCATTGGCATATAATATTTATAATCAGGTTGCCCAACAATTACAAATGGCTAAGGCGAAAGTCCAGGAAATAACTCCGGTATATACGGTTGTACAACCGGCTACAGTGCCTTTACGTCCGGATAAACCTAATAAAGTGATGATCCTTATCGGTTTTGTGTTTTTAGCCGGTGTTGGGAGTGTAGGCTGGATCTTATTTGTAAAAGATCTGATTAGAAGTTGGAAGAAAGAGGAAAATAATGTCAGGGCAAGAAATATATAAGTGGTTTATTGTTCACGTAGCGTATCGTAATGAAGGTTATGTGAAGAACTTGCTTGATATAGCGGGTTTAGCATATTATATACCCTTTAAATCTGTTACCCGGACATGGAAAGGTGTAAAGAAAGAATTTCAGGTACCGGTGATTCCTTTTTGCGCCTTTGTCCGTGTGGCTCAATCGGATTTTATCATGCTGCAAATGATGAAAGAACTTTCTTTGGTGTTAGATGGTGAAGGCAATTCTCTGTCTTTGTCGGATGAGCGGATGGAGGTTATACGGACAACGTTAGACGCTTCTGAAAATCCGGGGGCGCTTGTGCTGGAATTTATCAATGAATGAGTAAGTAAATAAAATCTTATAGATATTGTTTATAAAGTCCGAAAATATAGGATCAGAGATCTATGTTTTCGGACTTTAAACATTGTAGGAAACAAAACCGGTATTCTTATCGGATCCCTTGTTAGATTCCGTGTGCGCTTACTTCCGGTTCAATCTTCTTGATCAAACCTTGAAGAACTGCGCCGGGGCCACATTCCGTGAAATCAGTTGCACCATCCGCTACCATGTTTTTAACGGTTTGTGTCCAATGGACAGAAGAGGTAAGCTGTGCTACCAGATTCTTTTTGATCTCTACCGGATCCATATGCGGTAAAGCGTCTACATTCTGATAAACCGGACATTTAGGGGTATTGATTACAGTAGTATGAATTGCTGCTTCCAGTTCAACTTTGGCTGGTTCCATCAATGGAGAGTGGAATGCGCCACCCACTTTTAATGGAAGAGCGCGTTTGGCGCCGGCTTCTTTCATTCGTTCACATGCCTTTTCAATACCTTTAATACTTCCCGATATAACGATTTGTCCCGAACAATTGTAGTTTGCAGGTACGCAAACCTCATCAGTAATAGATGCACAGATATCCTCTACTTTTTCGTCCGGTAAACCAATAATGGCAGCCATCGTAGACGGTTCAAGTTCGCATGCTTTCTGCATAGCCACAGCACGGGCGTAAACCAATCTCAGCCCATCCTCGAAAGATAGGGCTCCGGAGGCTACTAATGCGGAAAACTCACCCAGTGAATGGCCTGCAGTCATCTCCGGTTTGAAATCATCACCCATACAAAGCGCAGAAATAACTGAATGTAAAAATACAGCCGGTTGTGTCACTTTGGTTTGACGTAAGTCTTCGTCTGTTCCTTCGAACATAATATCTGTGATGCGATATCCCAGAATGTTATTTGCTTTTTCAAGTAATTCTTTGGCCAATGCAGAGTTTTCATAAAGTTCTTTACCCATGCCCGCAAACTGTGCGCCTTGACCCGGAAATACAAATGCTTTCATTGTTGATCGACGTTTTTAAGTTATTAATGGAGTGTCTTTCCAAATTCGGCGACAAATGTAAGCATTATAATTTAAAAGGGGGTACGGTTCAACTTTCAATTTTCATAGTTATCTTTGGTGGATATTATTAGAAATTATTTTATGACCCGAAAGAAATATACTCTTCTTCCTGCTGAGATAATAAGTGATGATGAGTTTTCAACTTTTCGCATTCAATTCTCAACGGATATAATCCGTTGGTATGACGAAAATAAACGTGAATTGCCTTGGCGGGAAACAACCGATCCTTATACGATCTGGATATCGGAGATCATCTTGCAACAGACCCGTGTTAACCAGGGATATGATTATTTCCTGCGTTTTATCGAACGTTTTCCTGATGTACAAACATTGGCGGAAGCTCATGAAGATGAAGTGATGAAGTATTGGCAGGGACTCGGGTATTATTCGCGTGCCAGGAATTTACACGCAGCTGCGAAAAGTATGAATGGCATATTCCCGGATACATACGAAAGGGTTATTGCGCTAAAAGGAGTAGGAGAATATACGGCTGCCGCGATCTGTTCGATGTCTTATGGCATGCCTTATCCGGTAGTTGACGGGAATGTTTTTCGTGTGATTTCCCGCTACATGGGGATAGAGACCCCGATAGATTCGGGGCGCGGAAAAAAAGAAATAACCGAGTGGGCAAGCCGGTTGATTGACCGGAAACGCCCCGCGCTATACAATCAGGCGATTATGGATTTTGGCGCTTTGCTGTGTACTCCAAAGTCGCCTGGATGCGCCGAATGTCCATTGGTAGATCGCTGTATAGCCTTTGCGGATGGATTAGTCTCGAAGTTACCGGTTAAGAAAAACAAAACGAAAGTTACCAATCGTTATTTTAACTATATATATGTACATGCAGGGGAATATACATATATCCGTAAGCGGGTAGGAGATGATATTTGGAAAAATCTGTTTGAACTACCTCTGATAGAAACTCTTCAGCCGGTAACAGAGGAAGAATTGATTGCTTTACCGGAGTTCCGTAACTTCATAGCCGAAGGTGAACTCCCTCTAATAAGATTGTCTTTGCGACAAGTGAAACATGTCCTTTCACACCGTGTGATCTACGCCGATTTTTATGAAGTAACTTTACCGGAAACAACCCGTTCGTTTACTGCATATAAACGCATAAAGAAAAGTGAACTGGATCAATATGCCATTTCGAGGCTGGTACAGATCTTTTTGGAAAAGAATGGATAAAAAAGCTATAGCCTTCTTGCTTTATCTCTAAATTCTATTTAATTTTGGCACTCAAATGCAGACTAAAAATCGCTGTAAATCAACATAAAATATAGTAATTTTAATTGTAAATAGCATTATGTCAGTAAATAAAGTAATATTATTGGGGAATGTAGGCAGAGACCCGGAAGTGAGATATCTTGATAGCGGAATTGCCGTTGCTACTATGTCTTTAGCTACATCAGAGCGTGGATATACGCTGGCTAACGGGACTCAGGTTCCTGAAAGAACAGAATGGCATAACCTGGTGTTGTGGCGTGGTTTGGCAGAGACTGCGGAAAAATATGTTCATAAGGGAGATAAGTTATATGTAGAAGGCAAAATCAGAACCCGTTCGTATGACGACCAAGCCGGTAATAAACGTTATGTGACTGAGATCTTTGTTGAAAACATGGAAATGCTTACTCCTAAAGGCGCTAATGTAGGCGCCGGTATACCTTCGCAGATTATGGGAAGTCAACAAGCGCCGATACTACCTCAAGGTGAGCAACCTGTGCCGGAAGCCAATAATAATCCGGCCGACGATTTACCGTTTTAGTTAACTGCCAACTATCAACTAAAATAATTTTTAATTGAAGATATTTTAATTGGACGATTATTTATATCGATTGTTAGATTATTGGGATGGCATAGCCGTAAATTCTCCCACAATTTCTGAGATTGTAGCCATTGTTTTGGCCGCTTTTCTGTTACTTGTGTCGGGCTTTGCCTCCGCTTCCGAGATCGCTTTCTTTTCCTTGTCTCCATCTGATCGTAATGAAATTGATGCGCGGAGTCATCCGGCTGATGAAAAAGTTAGTTGTCTTTTGGGCAATACGGAACGCTTGTTGGCTACAATCCTGATAACCAATAATTTTGTAAATGTAATGATCATCATGCTCTGCAATTATTTTTTCATGAGCATATTCGATTTCTCATCACCTGTTGCCGAGTTCATTCTTCTGACTATTGTGTTAACCTTTTTGTTGTTGCTGTTTGGTGAGATTATACCGAAAATATACTCAGCGCAGAAAACATTGGCCTTTTGTCGTTTTGCCGCCGCCGGCGTTATTATGTTTCAAAAGATATTCTATCCGTTAGCCTCATTACTGATGAAATCATCTACTTTTCTGAATAAACACATTGCGAAAAAGAATCGTAGGATTTCTGTTAGTGATTTATCGCAGGCATTTGATTTAACGGATAAAGAGGAACTTTCAGAGGAGAACACCATACTTGAAGGTATTGTACGTTTTGGCGGCGAGACAGCTAAAGAAGTGATGACTTCCCGGCTGGATGTTGTTGATCTGGACATACGCACCCCATTCAAGAATGTGTTGCAATGTATCGTTGATAATGCGTACTCCCGTATGCCTGTTTATTCCGGTTCGCTCGATAACATCAAAGGAGTGCTTTATATCAAAGACCTGATCCCCCATATTAATAAAGGTGATAATTTTCGTTGGCAGTCGCTCATTCGTCCGGCATACTTTGTGCCCGAGACTAAGATGATCGATGACCTGTTACGTGATTTCCAAACCGAGAAAATTCATATTGCCATTGTTGTGGATGAGTTTGGAGGAACTTCGGGCATCATCACGATGGAAGATATAATCGAAGAAATTGTAGGTGAGATTCGTGATGAGTATGATGATGAAGAACGTACATACGTCATAATTAATGATCATACCTGGGTTTTTGAAGCAAAAACTCAGCTAATCGATTTTTGTAGGATAGTGCACTGTAATCCGGAAGATATCGAAAAGATCTCCGGTGATGCCGATACGTTGGCCGGGCTTTTGCTTGAAATTAAAGGGGAGTTTCCACAACTTCATGAGAAACTTACTTATGGGAATTATGAGTTTGAAATCCTTGAAATGGATAATCGCCGGATCTTGAAAGTAAAGCTTATTAAATTGAAAAATGAAGATTGAAAGTTTCTATCTTCTATCTATCCTTCTATCTGCATAAACGATTTTCAACTTTCAATTTAACAATGGGTTTATATAAGCAATTTATAACGGCTAACTATCAGTGGGGTATTTGGAAAGTAACCGAGACATTGGATGAATTGCGAGCGTTACTTCCGGATCGAGGCGCTATGTACGCGCATGAGTTGGATGCTTTTAAATCCGACTCAAGGAAAATTGAATGGTTGGCAGTGCGGGTTCTTCTTTTTACCCTTACGGGAGAGAATGAACCGGTTTATTATCATTCCAGCGGGAAACCTTATTTTTCCGGAGGTAAAGCATATCTTAGCATCTCTCATACCAAGGGCTACGTATCTGTCATTGTCAGTAAAACGAATGAAGTCGGTATTGATATAGAGAAAGTCGGTGAACGCATACATAAAGTAGCACGTAAATTCGTACGGGATGATGAATTTCTGCCCGAAGATCCCATACAAAGAACCCGGGCTCTCTTGCTCATCTGGGCCGCCAAAGAAACCATGTTCAAATGCATGGATGAAGCGGCGGTAGACTTCCGTGAACACTTGTATGTAGGGCTTTCCGAAATGGACGGCGCTTGCTTCACGGGGAAAGAAACCCGTAGCATTCAAGGAAGGACATTTCTTATAAACTACATAGTTGATCCGGACTTTGTCATGACATGGTTGTTCTGCTGACTATATACTTCTCTCTATATTCCAAACAAAAGCGCGTAACCCTAATTGGCTTTTCTTCCCATCCATATCTTTAAGAGCGTTTAGCAAAGGGTCGATTCTGTGCTCCTCGACCACTGCGATAATGGCAGAGTTCATCGCAGGCCAGGCATGGCTTCCGTAATGCGGGTCACCGGTTTTTGACCCGCGACCCTGCACCCTTTCCACACGTGTAAACCCACGACAATTCAAACGGTCGAGAACAGATACGACCTGTTCATAATGCGCCTGGTCGAATGTTATAAGTACTGATTTCATATATCAATCTGTTATTTTTTTGTTTTAGTCATCTCACTCTTATGTTCCTGATAATACGCATCCAGTTCGCGGGCGTCTCTTATCTTACGACGCTGGCGTTTAATACCCACTCCTGCAAACATGCAATAGAGCACCGGTACGAGGACCAGAGTCAGAACCGTAGATACAGTCAGGCCGCCGATTACGGAGATACCCATCGGACGCCATAACTCAGCTCCCTGTCCTGTGCCTACAGCCATTGGGATCATACCCAGGATCGTAGTGGCTGTTGTCATCAACACCGGACGAAGGCGGCTCTTACCTGCCGTGACAACCGAGTTGATCACCGCCTGTCCACGTTCACGGCAAAGAATGATGTAGTCGATCAATACAATACCGTTCTTTACTACAATGCCAATCAACATGATACCTCCCAACAAGCTCATCACACTCAGCGTACTTTGAGTAAAGAACAAAGCCATTAATACCCCGCTCACTGCGAACGGCACGGAGAACATGATGATGAACGGATAAGTCAACGATTCGAATTGGGCTGCCATTACGATGAACACGAGGATCACGATCAATATCGCCAATGTCGTAAGGTCGGCGAACGACTCTTGCTGGTCTTCGAATGTACCGGCCACTTGTATGTTAATACCGGCCGGGATGTCCATCTTGTCCACAAGCTTCTGTCCTTCTGCCACTATGTCGCCAAGAGGCTCGCCCGAGATCACCGCAGAGACGGTAACAATACGTTCACGGTCTTTGCGCTCGATCGTAGGTGGCGCGAAACGTTCGACTACCATACCTAAGTCTTTCACACGGATCGCGTCTCCCCGGGCATTGTAGATAAGGATATCTTCGATGCTTTCCAGACTGGTACGGAACTCCGGAGCATAACGTACTTTGATGTCGTACTCGCCCCCATCTTCACGATACTGCGAAGCTGTGGCGCCATTGATACGATTACGCAGATAGTTACCGGCTGTTGAGAGGTTAAGCCCATGGAGCGCCAGTTTCTCACGGTCGAAATCGACCTGGTATTCGGGTTGGTAATCACCACGGCTGATATTTACTTCCGTAACCCCTTTAATATCGAAGAACTTGCGTTTCAGTTCCTCCGCAATCCTGTCGGTCAATGCCATGTCATAACCGTAAATCTCGAAGTCGGCAGTAGATTGCCCTCCCATACCTCCTCCGCTACCTCCGACAACAACCCTTGTTTTACTGAACTCGGGATATGACAAGAGATCGTTGCGCATGCCATTACCAATCTCAACCATGCTGCGTTCACGCTCGCCGACATTGCTCAACCGGATGTTGAACGAAACAATATGCGGGCCGTTATTGGACATAGAGGCGAAGATGTTATCCGAGTCGGCCTGTCCCACACGGTAGTTGCAAACCAACATCTCGGGATACTTCCGCATCCATTCGGCAGTCAATTTGGACGCTGTCTTCTGCGCTACTTCCTTGCGCGTGCCGATGGGCAACTCCAATGTTGCGGAAATCTGTCCGTTATCCTGTACAGGAAAGAACTCCGTACCGATATACTTGCTACAGAACATGCTGATCACAAAGAAGACCACACAGGACAAAATGACGACGACCCGGTGGCGGACAGCCCAGTCAAGCATTTTAGCATACCGTTTATCCAACGTGTCGAGCGCCCGTTGAATAGGGCCGTAGAATGTTTTAAATGCTTTCGACTGTTTCTTTTGCAAGCGTAAGATCTGGGAACACATCATCGGTGTCAACGAAAGAGCGGCTACCGTAGATACGACCATGATGGTACACATCATCCAACCCAATTGTTTGAACAGCACTCCGGTCATACCGGTAATCATCGTCAACGGGAAAAATACGGCAAGCATAGTCAGCGTAGAAGCGATAACCGAAATAGCGACTTCATTCGTGCCGTGCACCGCCGCCTGTTTCGGATTTGAACCACGTTCGATATGCGTCGTCACATTCTCCAGCACTACGATCGCATCGTCCACGACCATACCAATAGCGATGGACAGGGACGTCAGCGAGACAATATTCAATGTATTTCCCGTGATCGCCAGATATATGAACGAGGATATCAACGAGAACGGGATCACAATCGAGATGATGACCGTCGCTCTCCACCGCCCCAGGAACAGGAATACCACGAGTACTACGAATAAAAGGGCATACATTACCGTCTCGGTCAGGCTGTCGATCGTGCGCAGAATGTTCTCCGAGGTATCCATAATAATGCCCAGCTTAACATCGGAAGGCAGTGTTTTTTGCAGCGCAGGCATAGATTCGATCACCTTACGGGCAATGTTCACAGAATTGGCTCCCGACTGCTTTTGTACAATGATCATCGCGCCGCGCACGCCATTGGTATAAGCCTCCTGGGCGCGTTCTTCCACCGTATCGACCACTCTGGCTACATCACGCAAATAGATGCTGGCGCCGGCTTTGGTTCCTACTACAATGTTTTCCATATCACGGGCATCCCTGAACTCACCTTCTACACGCAATGCGTAGGTTTCATTGCCAATATCGAAATTACCGCCGGGAATGTTGCGGTTCTCTGCGCCGATCATGGAACTGATCGTTTCAATGGTCAGGTTGTACGCCTCCAATTTGTTCGGGTCGCAATATACCTGGATCTCACGTTTGGGAGCGCCGGCAATAGACACCGTACCCACTCCCGGAATACGCGCCAAAGGATTGGCCACATTATCGTCCAGGATCTTATAGAGCGCCGCCTGGCTTTCTTCCGCCTGTACCGAAAGCATCACGATCGGGATCATATCCGTACTGAACTTAAAGATGATCGGTATCCCTACATCATCGGGGAGAGACGAAGTGATCATATCCAGTTTATCCCGGACATCATTGGTCAGCACATCGATATCATAACCATATTCAAATTCAAGTGTAAGAAATGAGATGTTTTCCGAAGAACGGGAAGTAATATGTTTCAGGTTACTTACGGTATTCAATACGTTCTCCAACGGACGGGAAACGTTATTCTCGATATCCGACGCGCTCGCACCCGGATAAGAGGTCATCACCATGATGGTGTTGGTATCGATATCCGGCAGAAGGTCTACCGGCAATTTCGACAAAGAAAAGAGACCAAAGATTACCACAGCCACAAAGCACAGGTAGGTCATAATCGGTTTTTTAACCGCTCCTTCGTATAAACTCATGATTATTCTATTTAAGAGGCTTCATCCCAACCCTCTCCAAAAGAGAGGGAGAAAAACCTTGCAGCATCAGACTCTCTCTCCTTTGGAGAGGGTTGGGGTGAAGTTTTTTTAATTCGTAACTTCTACTTCCATGTCATTCAGCAGGCGCGCCTGGCCGGCAATGACCACCTGAGCATTGTTTTCCACACCGGAGATCAACTCATACTCAGTATCCATGCGGCGTCCCAACTCTACTTTATTATAAGTGACTCTCCCGTCTTTGTACACAAAAACATAACGGTCGCCGGAACCTGCCTGCTTAACAATAGCCTGGTCAGGAACAACTACGTGATTGGCCGTACCGAAGTTGATCGTGGCGCGGGCGAACATACCCGGACGGACTTTCCGGTCTTTATTGTCCAGTTTGATCTCTACGGGGAATGTACGGGTAGCCGGATCGATCGTCGGATAAACCAGGCTGATACGGCCCGTAAACTCTTGATCGCCATATACATCGACTTTAACGGAAACCGGCGCGCCTTTCTTCACTTTAGTAAAATAAATCTCCGACACATTGATCAGCAGCTTCACCGGGGTGATCTGTTCTACCACCAACACCGGAGTACCACTGCTATGCATATCGCCGCTATCATAGTTACGGGCGGTTATCACGCCATCGATAGGACTGATCAACGCTGTATTCTCAAGCAGATTATGGTAAGATGTTCTTCTTACCTCCAGGCTCATTTTCGAAGCATCCCATTCAGACTTGGAAACGCCGCCAACTTTATAAAGTTCGTCTATACGCTTAAACTCTATTTCCTGATTTTCCAACTGTAATTTCAATTGTTTCAGATTAGCCGCATCCATCTGCACAAGCTTTTGGCCTTTACTGACACGGTCTCCTACTTCAACCCATATCCGTTCAATACGCACAGAAGTTTGCGGAGCTATGTTATTTTTCACTTCTGCCTCGACAGTAGCGGTATATTCCTGGATCTGTTCTACCGGACGGGCCGATACGTTAGCCAGTTTCACAATTGGCTTGTCTTCTTTCTTTTCGACGGCAGATTCTTCTTTCCCGCCGGAACATGAAGCCCATATCGTCATAGCGGACAAGGCTATCAAATAAAAGATCTTTTTCATTTCACTTTATTTTTTGTTTCTTTGTTTGTTTCTTATTTCACGACGGGTTCTACGCCCAATACCTGATCAAGATCGGCCTTGGCGACAAGGTAATCATAGATGGCCTGATGGTAGTTCAGTTGAGCTTCGGTTAAAGCCACTTCCGAATCGTTCAATTCAAGGATCGTACCTTTACCTACTTCATAACGCTTCTGAGCGATCTCTCTCCCTTTCTCGGCCTGGAATACGCTCTCTTTGTTGCTTACCGCCTGCTCGGTGCTTGCGTTCATATTATCCATATAGCTTGTTACCTGCATCTGTAACTGACGTTCAACGTTGGTTTTATTTTCAGCCAACTGGAACATCTGGATCTTTGTCTGCTTCAACTTGGTATAGTTACCGGCTTTAAACAAAGGTATAGTAAGGCTAAAGGCAAGTGTCGAATAGGGATACCAATCATAATGCGATATACGGAAGTCCTCGCTCATCGACATATAGGTATAATTGAACGATGCACCCAACGTAGGCATAAAGTTGGTTTGCTGTAGTTTCAGGTTTTTGTCCAACAGCTCTGCATTAAGCGCGAGTTGCCTTAAATCGGTATTGTTATTCAAATTGAACGTCCTGTTATCGAGTTGTTGTTGAAACATAACCAATTCATAATCTTTCAAATTGCCTGTAATGGCAATCTCTACTTCGGGAGAGAGCCCCATAAGCACCTTAAGCTGCAGGTAGGCCAGGTTAACGCCATTACGTGCGGAAACAACCGTGGGCGCCATGTTACGCATTTGTACTTCGGCCCGGATCTTATCGTATTCGCTTACGCTGCCCTGTTCGTACTTTGCTTTCACTACGTTGTAGTTAGCTTCCGACTGATCGTAGCTCCTCTTCAATACCGTGTAACTGTCTTGCGCCAGCAACAATTGATAGTATGCCTTAGTCACCTGATTGACCATACTGATCCTGGACGAACGCGCCTTTTCTACGGCAAGGTCCACGTCGGATTTAGTCAGGCTGATGCTCTTATAAAGGGACGGGGCGAAAATGGGCAAACTCACGTTAAGCCCGCCGTTATAGGTGTTATCCCTTCCCATCTTAATGGTCGTTGTCTCACCGCCGAAATTCATCGCCATGGTTTGCTTCTTTACAGCGCGCTGATAAGAACCGGTAAGAGAAACTTCCGGGAACAATCCGGCATAAGCTTCTTTATTTGCGGTTTTCTTTAATTGAATTTCCTGACCGGCAACCTTGATGGCCGGATTATCACTCAATGCGATCTCTAATGCCTGGTTCAGCGTCAGCCGGAGTGTATCCCCGGCATCTTGCGCCGCCACACTTCCACATACCAGGATAATTGCCCATATCAAAATGATCTTTCTACTCATTGAACATTTCATTTTATTCATACTTTAAGTTAGTTTTACCTGTTCTTCACGGTATTCACGAATAAAGTCGTCAAGTTCCTGCGCTCCTTTGGGCGTTGCGATACCCCGCAGATAAGTGAAAATAATAGCTTCATATACTTCAAGGAAAGAGAATCGTTTGCATACGTTAGCGTGTATCAACAGATCCATCTGCTCGCACAACAACGCATGAATGATGGCAAAGTTTATATCCTCCCTGAAAAGGCCTTGATCCACGCCGCGTTTCAGGAAATCGATAACGACGGTGTGGTTTTTTTCCTTGCTGTTCTTGATCATATTGCAGACTTCGGGGTATTTCTCGATCTCTTCAAAGAACTTCGGGTTTGTCCTGTGATACATTTCAATGCTATCTTTATAGCACTTCAATATAACTTCCAATACATTCCTCGATGCTCTTATAATTTCTCCGAGGTCTTTCTGCTTGATTTCCTGGTGATATAGGATACACTCTTTCAACAGCGTTTCTTTATCTCCAAAGATCTCATAAAGCGTACGTTTGGACATTTTCAGCGAACCGGCGATATCCTCCATACGGATGCTCTTTATGCCGTATTTCCTGAACAACTCCATAGCTTCCGGAATCACTTTCTCTTTTAATTCCGCACGGGACAACGTATCTTTTAAGCTTTCTTTCATTACGGTTTTGATGTTGAGTCGCAAAGATATATAGAAAACCGAAAAACCAAAACGGGTTTCCGGGTTTTCTTTTGCTTTTAATGAATTTTATTAATTGAACATGAGTTCGATATAAAATTCTATAACTCCGGACTGTTAGTTTCATCTTCATCAAACGCCCTGTTCATCGGGCATAAAGGGTGAAGCCGATGTAAAACTTTCGCCATGCGCATGATGAGGGTTTTGTCATGCGCATGACGACCCCTTCATCATGCGCATGACAAGGCCTCCATCATGCGCATGACAAGACCCTCATCATGCGCATGACAAAAGGGTCGTCATACGCATGGGAAAACCTGTTCGTTCTATTGGGGCGTGTGCTTGGACAGGGAGATAAATAATCCCCGATATCTTCTTACATCGAACTCGCGTTAATTGAGTACAAACACGTTGTACCGGCGTCTTTAAAAGTATATTTTAAAGACAGGAAACATCGACAGGTATGATGAAATTGAACGTAACAGCCCTTTTACTTACCCTGTTATGGTTATGGGGTTGTGGGCGGCCGAATGTGAATATCGAAGCGGGGCCTGGCGCCCAAGAACGTGTCCGGTTTGCTGCGGAGCATCTGAAAGCATCTCTGCTCAAAGCCGGATATAGCGTGAATAACGGAGGAGGAAAGACCGTCCGGTTGGAGCTTTCCGGAGATACGGCCTTGCGTGCGGAGGGCTTTCGTATCGTTACGGAAGGCAGGGTGACTACGGTCAGCGGGCGTGACGGTAGCGGGGTGATTTACGGTTGTCGTGAACTGATCGACCACATGAACGGTAAAAAGGATCCGGATTTTCCGGCATTCTTTACCGATGCGCCCGAAATGGCGCTGCGCGGCGCCTGCATCGGCCTTCAGAAGACGGTTTACCTGCCGGGGCATACCGTATATGAGTATCCTTATACGCCGGAGAACTTTCCCTGGTTTTACGACAAGGAACAATGGATCAGGTACCTGGACATGTTGGTGGAAAACCGTATGAACTCGTTGTATCTTTGGAATGGGCATCCGTTCGCTTCGTTGGTGAAGTTGGACGATTATCCGTTTGCACTGGAGGTAGACGAAGAGACATTCGAAAAGAACGAAGAGCTATTCGGCTTTTTGACCGAAGAAGCCGGTAAGCGGGGTATATTCGTGATACAGATGTTCTATAATATCTTGGTATCGAAGCCTTTTGCCGAGCATTACGGCATCAGGACACAAGATCGTCATCGGCCGCTCACTCCGTTGCTGAGCGATTATACCCGTAAATCCGTTGCCGCCTTCATCGAGAAGTATCCGAACGTAGGGCTGCTGGTTTGTCTGGGAGAAGCCATGGATACGTATGAAGACGATGTAACGTGGTTTACCGGGACCATTATTCCGGGGGTAAAAGATGGCTTGGCTAAGTCGGGGCGTACGGACGAGCCTCCGATCCTGCTGCGTGCGCACGATACGGATTGCAAGATGGTGATGAACGCCGCGCTTCCGCTATACAGCAATCTCTATACGATGCATAAGTATAATGGCGAATCGTTAACAACATACGAGCCTCGCGGGCCGTGGGCGGAGATACATGCCGGCCTGAGCGCGTTGGGAAGCATCCATATCAGCAATGTGCATGTGCTGGCCAATCTGGAGCCGTTCCGTTGGGGAGCGCCGGATTTTGTACGGAAGGCTGTGAAGGCGATGCATCGTGTACACGGAGCCAATGCGCTGCACCTTTACCCGCAGGCCTCTTATTGGGATTGGCCCTATACGGCCGATGAACTGCCCGGCGGTGAACGTGAAACGCAGCTTTACCGCAATTGGATATGGTATAAGGCGTGGGGGCGCTATGCGTGGAACAGCAGCCGGCGCAACCCTCAGGAGGAAAAGAGCTATTGGAGCCGGCAATTGAGCGATTTCTACGGGACGCCGGATGATGTAGCCGCGCACATCCTGGAGGCTTACGAGCAGAGCGGCGAGATCGCTCCGAAGCTGCTCCGCCGGTTCGGCATTACCGAAGGAAACCGCCAGACGCTGTTGCTGGGTATGTTGGTGAGCCAACTGGTGAATCCGTATAAGTACACGGTCTATCCGGGATTCTACGAGAGTTGCGGCCCGGAAGGCGAAAAGCTGATCGAGTATGTAGAGAAAGAGTGGAAGAAGGAGCCTCATGTGGGCGAACTCCCGTTGGATATTATCGCCCAGGCCGTCGAACATGGCGACAAAGCCGTGGAAGCCATCGAGAAAGCGGCAGGTAAAGTGAGAGCCAATACAGACGAGTTTGAACGTTTGCGCAACGATATGCATTGCTATCGCGAGTTTGCCTGTTCGTTCGCCCTGAAGGTGAAAGCCGCCAGATCGGTATTGGACTACCAATGGGGCAAGGATTTGAAAAGCCTGGAAGAGGCCGCGCCTTTGCTGGAACAGAGCCTCGAACACTACCGCAAACTGGTTGAACGGACAAAAGGCCGCTACTATTATGCAAACAGTATGCAAACCGCTCAGCGCCGCATTCCGGTTGGCGGGGACAATGGCAAGAATAAAACATGGGAGGAGATGCTGGTGCACTACGAACGGGAACTGGAAAACTATAAGGCTAACCTGGCCTTGCTGAAAGCAAATGCGGAAGGGAAAAGGGCAGGAGAGGGGGAAGCCCTGATATCTTCTTTACCGGAAGCGAAGGTGAAGCTGTCGGATAAACTGCCGACAGTGAAATTGACGGAAGGAGCCGCCTTGTTCTCCGATCTTCCGAATAAGGTAGAAGCTCTGGCTCCCGAACTTGAGGGATTGACGGCTTTTCGCCTCAATGGCGGCGACCAGCGCAAGGGCGCTACCGCGATAGCATTTGAGTGTGAAGAGCCGGTAAGCCTGTTGGTGGGTTACTTCCGCGATGATCAGAAGATGTATGCCGGAAGGCCGACGCTGGAAACGGATGCTTCGGCAAATGCGTACGGCCAGGCCGAACCCGCGCTGACTCATGCGATACGTATTCAAGGGCTGCCGTTGGCGGATGTGTATGCCTATCGTTTTCCTGCCGGGAAGCATAAACTGTTATTGCCCAAAGGATATACGTTGGCGCTTGGCTTCACCGGCGCGGAGATCAAGGCGCGTAACGCCGGGCTGGCCGGTATAGAGGAAACGATGGATTGGATGTTTTATTGAGAAGGAGATGAGACTCAGGCAATTAGTGATAAGTGTATCGGCGCTCTTCTCCCTTTCCTTTGGAGAAGGCCGGGGTGAGGCTGTCTCTCCCTATGTTTCCCAAGAGCGCATGGCCGAGATATACGAGCAGGTGAAGACGCCGTATAAGTATGGTATGGCGCTGGCTCCGGAGACGAACAATTACAAGATGGACTGTCCGACGGTTTTTCGTCACAGGGACAAATGGTACATGACCTTTCTGGTCTATAACGGCCGTTCCGGTAAGGACGGCCGCGGCTACGAAACCTGGCTCGCCGAGAGCGATAACCTGTTGGAATGGTCTGTGAAAGGGCGTTTGCTCGCTTTCCGCGACGGAGCCTGGGATGCCAGCCAGCGTGGCGGATTTCCGGCGCTCCCCGATATGGAATGGGGAGGCGGTTATACGTTGCAACCCTGGAAAGGTAAGTATTGGATGACATATATCGGCGGGCCTGATCCGGGCTACGAAACCGGCCCGCTCAGCATTGGCCTGGCCTGGACGGACGAGAAGAACCTGGGAGAAACCGTAGAGTGGGAAGCGCCGGATAAACCTGTAATGACATCTACGGATAAAGACGCGCAATGGTTCGAGCAGATCACCCTGTATAAAAGTACGGTCTATTGGGATAAGAAGGAGACGTTCGGCGTTCCTTTCGTCATGTTCTACAATGCCGGAGGACGCCATCCGGAGACCGGACTGAAAGGCGAGCGCGTAGGCATTGCGCTTTCCGGAGACATGAGGCGATGGAAGCGCTACGAGGGTAATCCGGTCTTTGCCCATGAAACGGAAGGCACGATAACCGGAGACGCGCATATACAGAAGTTCGATGATCTCTATGTGATGTTCTATTTCTCGGCTTTCAACCCGTCCCGCCGCTATAAAGCATACAACACTTTCGCCTGTAGCTACGACCTTGTACACTGGACGGACTGGGAAGGCGACGATCTGATCGTTCCGTCCAAGGCGTATGACGATTTGTTTGCACATAAAAGTTATGTGATCAACCATGAAGGCGTGGTGTACCATTTCTATTGCGCGACGAACAAGCACGATCAGCGTGGGATTGCCGTGGCGACGAGTAAACCGATGGGGCGTTCCGCCGTGCATTTCCCCGCACCGCAAGTGGAGAACCGCCGGACTGTTGTGGAACTTAAGGAGTGGGAGGGAACGCTCTGCACAGGAGAAGAAGGTTGGCGGAAAATTACCGTTCCGCACAATTGGGACGACTATTACGGATATCGCCAGTTGACACACGGCAACCTGCACGGAACGGCGCTATACCGCACAACCTTCTTCCTTCCCTCCTCTACCTCCTTTCCCTCCTCTCCCTCCTTCTTCCTCTCCTTCTCCGGTGTCGGAACCTACGCAACCGTTACGTTGAACGGGAAAGACTACGGCCGTCATCCGGTGGGGCGTACTTCATTGACGCTCGACGTGACCGAAGCCGTCCGCCCGGGACAACCGAACCTGTTGGAAGTAAAGGCGGAACATCCGGAGATGATCTCCGATATGCCCTGGGTGTGTGGAGGCTGCTCTTCCGAATGGGGATTCAGCGAAGGGTCGCAACCGTTGGGCATCTTCCGCCCGGTCGAGCTGGTCGTTACGGATAATATCCGTATCGAACCCTTTGGCGTTCATGTGTGGAATGACGACAAAGCCGGGAACGTATATATCGACACGGAAGTAAAGAACTACGGCCCTGCGGCCCAAACCATCGAGGTGGTGAACAGGCTGAATACCGATGAAGGCCGGCAACTCTTCCGTTTGACGGAACAGGTAACGCTTGAGCCGGGCGAGATGAAAGTCGTGCGGCAATCTTCGCCCGTACACGATCCGATCCGCTGGGACACGGATAACCCGTACCTCTATCGCCTGGTTACCATGATCAGGCGGGACAGCCGGACGACGGACGAAGTAACCACGCCTTTCGGTATCCGTACACTGAGCTGGCCGGTGAAACGGAACGACGGCGACGGCCGTTTCTTCCTGAACGGCAAGCCGGTATTTATCAATGGCGTATGTGAATACGAGCATCTGTTCGGGCAGAGCCATGCTTTCGGTAAGGAGCAGGTGAAGGCGCGCGCCAGGCAGGTCCTTGCCGCGGGGTTCAACGCTTTTCGCGATGCGCACCAGCCTCATCACCTGGACTATCAGAAGTATTGGGACGAAGAGGGCGTATTGTTCTGGACGCAGTTTTCCGCGCACGTGTGGTACGATACGCCGGCCTTCCGTGACAACTTCAGGATGTTGTTGCGCCGGTGGGTGAAAGAACGCCGCAACTCCCCGTCCCTCGTGATCTGGGGATTGCAGAACGAGAGCGCCTTGCCCCGCGACTTTGCCGAAGAGTGCTGCCGGATCATCCGTGAGATGGACCCCACCGCGCGCAACATGCGTATCATTACCACCTGCAACGGTGGAGAAGGTACAGACTGGAACGTGGTGCAGAATTGGAGCGGAACGTATGGCGGCGATCCGTTCAATTACGGCCGGGAACTCGCGCGTAAAGACCAGTTGCTCAATGGCGAATACGGTGCGTGGCGCAGCATTGACCTGCATACGGAGCCGGGCGCGTTCGAGCCGGACGGCGTATGGAGCGAAGATCGTATGTGCCGGTTGCTGGAGACGAAGATCCGTCAGGCGGAGCAGGTTCGCGACAGCGTATGCGGGCACTTCCAGTGGATATTCGGCAGTCACGACAATCCGGGGCGCCGCCAGCCGGACGAGGCCTGCCGCATGCTCGATAAAGCCGGGCCGTTCAACTACAAAGGGTTGACGACGCCGTGGGAAGAGCCGCTGGATGCGTACTACATGTATCGTTCCAACTATGTGAGCGCGGCCGGCGACCCGATGGTCTATATCGTGTCGCACACCTGGCCGGACCGTTTCCGGACGGGGCGCAGGCGGGCCACGATCGAGGCGTACAGCAATTGCGATTCGGTGCGGCTTTACAATGACGCTACCGATACGGAATACCTGGGGTGTAAGCGCAACCGGGGCACCGGTACGCATATGACCTGGGAGAACTGCGACATCCGCTACGACGTGCTGCGCGCCGTGGGTTACTACAAAGGGAAACCCGTTGCCGAAGACCTGATCGTGTTGAACGGTTTGGAGCGCGCTCCCCATTTCGATGCGCTCTATGCCGGCGCCCGTCCGGTCGTCAAAGGCGAAGAGGGCTATACATATCTCTATCGGGTGAATTGCGGCGGCGATGCCTATATAGACGAGTTCGGCCAGCGATGGATGCAGGACAATACGTCCGTCTCGCGTTCATGGGCGGAAGATTTCGAGGGATTAAACCCGTACCTGGCCAGTCAACGGGTGGCCAACGATCCGGTTCGTGGCGCGCGGGATTGGGAGTTGTTCCGGTACTTCCGTTTCGGCCGCCACAAGTTGGAGTATCGTTTCCCTGTGGCCGGCGGCCGCTACCGGATAGAGCTTTATTTCATGGAGCCCTGGCATGGCGCGGGTGGAGGCGTTTCCACGGATTGCGAAGGGTTACGCCTCTTCGACGTAGCCGTCAACGGCGAGACCGTGATAGACGACCTGGACATCTGGGCCGAAGCCGGACATGACGGCGCCTGCAAGAAAGTGGTCTATGCCGATGTGAAAGGCGGCATGTTGACGATAAGTTTCCCGGAAGTAAAAGCCGGGCAGGCGATTGTTTCCGCCATAGCGATCGCAGAAGCCTCACTTTCCGCGGGAGACCTTCCCGATGCCAAGCGGGAGACCTTCCCGATGCTAAGCGGGAGACCTTCCC
>JAIRKY010000033.1 GCA_031259755.1 Mediterranea sp. (in: CFB group bacteria)
TGGCATTTCCACGGATGCGATCGCTTATGGCCAAATCGGTTTGGGCGGTTCTTATCCTTTGTTGAATAAATCTCTTTTGCTCGGAGCTAAAGTGAAAGTCTTGTTAGGATTAGCAAACGGCCGCGCCAATTTGGACGGGATGAAATTAAATATAGGGAAAGACCTCTGGTCGGTGACGAAAACGCAGGCCTCCATACAACTTGCCATGAAAGGAGTTAAACCCGAATACAATGAAGAAAACAAATTCGACGGATTCGATTCGGATGACATCGCTATCGGTGTGAATGGTTTCGGATTGGGTTTCGACTTGGGAGCGTCTTTCAAACTGAGTTATCTTATCGAAGATAAAACTTCATTTCTGAATAACTTTACCGTTTCGGCGGCAGTGACGGACTTGGGCTTTATTAATTGGAATAAATCGAACAGCCTTTATTTGGTGAGCGATCCGACAGACGACATTATAATTACGGGGAATAAGGAAATCAGCTTTGACAATTCGGAAGATATTTTTGACGATTTGAAAGATTCTTTCAAAGACGCATACGATTTCAAAGAAAAACCAAACGAAATAAAAGGAAAAACCAATTTAAAAGCGAAACTCAATTGGGGTATAGAATATGCATTCCCGAAAGAAAACATCAATGTCGGCCTTTTGTCGACGACTTATTTCAATTCGGCTAAAACCATTTCGGAATATACAATAGGAGGCGCTATAAAACCGATACGCGGATTGGAAGCCGGCCTGAGTTATTCGTTTGTCTATGGCGGTTTCCAAACAGTCGGACTATCGTTGCATGTAGGTTCTTTCTTTTACATCGCGAGCGATTATGTATTTCCTAAGACCAATTCCATGTTTATTCCGGTCTCGGCGAAAGCGCTCAATTTGCAAGTAGGATTCGCAGTTCCTATCGGAAAGGAACATCGATAGTTTTCTTTTTCCAGTGAAAGATCCGGTAGGGGTGGTTGACAAACCGCCCCTATTTTTTTTGTTATTCGCGTGTTTGGGCATTCCTCGGCCTTTATATATGGAAAATATTTCTCCATATATAAATATATGTTTGCAGGAAATATAAGACAGTGAAAAGAAAGATATAAGTGGTAACTCAGCGACTCTGTGCCGGATAAATGGCCGAATAGGTGAAATGTACAATTTATTCGGCGATACAAACCTTTTTTAAACCGGGAAATGCCGCGATCTTTGCATTGTTCTTAGAAAGTTATTATAGTATGGATCTTCAAGAAGTACGAACAATATCTTTTAAATATTAAATATAAGAAGGACATGAAATGCGGAAAATTAAATAGAAACCATAATAATAGAAACCACTATATTTGAGGTGTTTTGATGTGAATCACGGCATTCTTTGTTGTTTTGTTTGTAATTCCCCTTGCCTGGCGTGGTAAAGGGGAATTTTTCTATAGAATTGTTCCCTCTCTCCCAAAAAGATTATTACCTTTGCACGTCTTTTTTCAGAAAAACAATAAATCATAATATATGAATATCTCGTATAACTGGCTGAAGGAATATGTTGATTTCAATCTTACACCTGATGAAGTCGCTGCCGCCCTGACCTCAATTGGTTTGGAAACCGACGCTGTGAAAGAAGTACAGGCCTTGAAAGGCGGTTTGGAAGGTTTGGTCATAGGCGAAGTATTGACTTGTAAGGATCATCCGAATTCCGACCATTTGCACATTACTACCGTTGATCTGGGCGATGGAGAACCCGTACAGATCGTATGTGGCGCTCCTAACGTAGCTGCCGGGCAGAAGGTTGTGGTAGCTACAGTGGGTACAATTCTTTACAATGGTGAAGAGCGCTTTACGATAAAAAGATCAAAGATCAGAGGGGCGGAGTCATTAGGCATGATCTGTGCGGAAGATGAGATTGGAATTGGCGCCAGCCATGACGGTATTATTGTTTTGCCTCCGGATGCCGTTCCGGGTACACAGGCCAAAGACTATTATCATATAAAGAGCGATCATTTGCTGGAAGTGGATATCACGCCGAACCGCGCGGATGCCAGCTCGCATTACGGGGTTGCCCGTGACCTGTACGCTTATCTGGTGCAGAACGGATACAAGACCGCATTAAATAAACCCCAAATAGATAGCTTTACTGTTGATAACCATGATCTGGACATCCGTGTGATCATTGAAAACGAAGAGGCTTGTCCGCGTTATGCCGGCGTTTCGGTGAAAGGAGTGACGGTAAAGGAAAGTCCGGACTGGTTACAAGATAAATTGCGTATCATCGGTTTGCGCCCCATCAATAATGTTGTAGATGTTACAAACTATATTCTATATGCATTCGGTCAGCCGTTACACTGTTTTGACGCGGATAAGATTGCCGGTAACGTTGTTATTGTAGAAACGCTGCCGGAAGGAACCCCGTTTGTGACACTGGATGGGGTAGAACGTAAATTGTCTGATAGCGATCTGATGATCTGCAGCAAGGAAGCTCCAATGTGTATTGCCGGTGTATTCGGTGGATTAGAATCCGGAGCGACTGAAGAAACGAAGAATGTATTTATTGAAAGCGCGTATTTCCATCCGACCTGGGTGCGTAAGACCGCCCGTCGCCATGGATTGAATACGGACGCTTCTTTTCGTTTCGAAAGAGGAGTTGATCCCAATGCTACGATCTACTGTTTGAAACTGGCCGCCGTGATGGTCAAAGAGATTGCCGGCGGTACGATCTCTTCGGATATTAAAGATGTTTACAATGATCCGGTTAAGGATTTTGTAGTGAACCTGCCTTATCAAAAGGTTGATTCGTTGATTGGAAAACATATTCCGGCGGAAACAATGAAGCGTATTGTAACCAGCCTGGAAATGAAGATACTGGAGGAGACGAATGAAGGCGTTACGTTGTCCGTGCCTCCATATCGTGTGGATGTACAGCGCGATGTGGATGTTATTGAAGACATTCTCCGTATATACGGATATAATAATGTAGAGATACCGGCAACATTAAGTTCAAGCCTTACAACAAAGGGTGAAGAAGATAAATCGCATAAGTTGCAGAACCTGATCTCCGAACAACTGGTTGGTTGTGGTTTCAATGAGATCATGAATAACTCACTGACACGCGCCGCGTATTATAATGGATTGAAGTCATTCCCGGCGGAACATTCGGTCATGCTGTTGAATCCGTTGAGCGCGGATTTGAACGCCATGCGCCAGACGTTGCTTTTCGGAGGATTGGAAAGTATTGCCCGCAATGCCAATCGTAGACATGCGGATCTGAAATTCTTTGAATTTGGTAACTGCTATTACTTCGATAAGGAGAAGAAGAATCAAGAGAAAACGCTTGCCGCATATTCCGAGGAGTATCATTTGGGTATTTGGCTGACAGGTAAGCGAGTAGCTAATTCATGGGCGCACGCTGATGAAAGTTCTTCCGTTTATGAATTGAAAGCTTATATCGAGAACATATTTGCCCGTCTGGGACTTGATTGGCGTAATCTGGTTGTTGGTCATCCGACAGACGATCTGTTCTCTACCGCTCTTTCGGTTCATATGCCCAGCGGAAAGAAATTAGCTGTGTTTGGAGCCGTTTCAGGTAAGATACAAAAAACATTTGATATAGATAATGAGATTTACTTTGCCGATTTGAACTGGAAAGAGCTGATGAAAGCCATCCGTTCAGTGAAGGTCAGTTATCAGGAATTATCTAAATTTCCGGCGGTAAGACGTGACTTAGCGCTGCTGATCGATAAGAACGTTCAGTTTGCCGAGATCGAAAAGATCGCTTACGGAACAGAGAAAAAACTTCTTCGTGAAGTTTCCCTGTTCGACGTATATGAAGGTAAGAACCTGGAAGCCGGAAAGAAATCGTATGCTGTTAGCTTTATGCTTCAAGACGAAAGTCAGACATTGACCGATAAGGTGATCGATAAGATCATGTCCAAAATAGTGAAGAACCTGGAAGATAAATTGGGAGTAAAGCTGAGATAAAGCCTCACCCACTCCCTCTCCAAAGGAAAGGGAGTGGCATGCGAATAAAGAAGAGATTAAAACGAATATATTTTAATAAGCAGCGCAATCGCTCCCTCTCTTTCGGAGAGGGTTGGGATGAGGTTGTAAAAACTTAATACAATGGGAAGAGCGTTCGAATATAGAAAAGCTACCAAGCTCAAGAGATGGGGTAATATGGCCCGTGTATTTACCAGAGTAGGTAAACAAATCGCGATTGCGGTAAAAACCGGCGGGCCTGACCCGGAGAACAACCCTCATCTGAGAGCCATCATTGCTACCGCCAAACGTGAAAATATGCCTAAGGACAATATTGACCGCGCGATCAAGAATGCAATGGGTAAAGACCAGAAAGATTATAAAGAAATGGTTTATGAAGGATATGGGCCTTTCGGCGTCGCGATCCTTGTAGAAACGGCAACAGACAATACAACACGTACTGTGGCCAACGTACGTAGTATATTCACCAAGTTCGGCGGTTCATTGGGAACTTCCGGCAGCCTGGACTTTATATTCAACCATAAGTCGATATTTACAATTACCCGGAAGGATGATGTTGCCGTGGAAGATCTGATCTTGGAACTGATCGACTTTGGGGTGGATGAGGATTACGATGAAGAAGATGGAGAAATCACATTGTATGCCGAATTCCAGTCATTTAATGCTATCCAGAAATATCTGGAAGAGCATGGTTTTGAGATCAGGAGTTCCGAGTTTACCCGTATCCCGGCCGATGAGAAGGAATTAAACGAAGAGCAACGTGTGACTATCGAGAAAATGGTGGAAAAGCTCGAAGACGACGAAGACGTTCAAAACGTATATACCAACATGAAACCTGTTAGTGGCGAAGCGTGACGACTTGATCAGCCCTGAATAAACATGTAACGCTTATTCAGGGCCGGTCACTTTAAAATCAATAGGCAAACAATGGATATTTCTTCATGGTTTCGTTTACGCGTTGGCGAACCTTGGCAATAACGTCCTCATGATCTACATTGGATAATACGGTTTCGATCATTTCCGCGATCTCCGACATCAAGCCTTCCTTGGCTCCACGGGTAGTGATTGCCGGTGTGCCTAAGCGGATTCCCGAAGTTTGGAAAGCTGAACGGCTATCGAACGGCACCATGTTCTTGTTTACGGTAATATCAGCCGCGACAAGCGCTTTTTCGGCTACCTTACCGGTTAGATCAGGATATTTGTTACGCAGGTCTACCAACATAGAGTGATTGTCCGTACCTCCCGAAACAATATCAAAACCGCGGTCGATCAACGCTTGGGCGAGGGCCGCCGCATTTTTCTTCACTTGTTTTTGGTATTCTACATATTCGGGTTGCATACATTCGTAGAAAGAAACGGCTTTAGCCGCGATAACGTGTTCCAACGGGCCGCCCTGAATGCCTGGGAATACGGCTGAATCAAGTAACTGAGACATCATCTTCACTTCACCTTTTGGTGTTGTCTTTCCCCACGGGTTGGGGAAGTCTTTACCTATCATGATCACGCCGCCGCGTGGGCCGCGAAGAGTTTTGTGGGTCGTAGAAGTTACGATGTGCGCGTATTTCACGGGGTTTTCCAGTAATCCCGCTGCAATAAGGCCTGCAGGGTGAGCCATATCGATCAACAGGATAGCGCCTACTTTATCCGCGATCTCACGCATGCGTTTGTAGTCCCATTCACGGGAATAGGCCGAACCGCCGCCGATGATCATTTTGGGTTTTTCACGAAGCGCGACCTCTTCCATCTGGTCGTAGTCAACACGTCCTGTTTCCTGTTTTACGTTATATTCGCAAGGTGTATAGATAATACCCGACGTGTTTACCAATGAACCGTGAGAAAGGTGTCCGCCATGTGACAGGTTCAATCCCATGAATTTATCTCCCGGATCCATCACTGCCAGAAATACGGCTGCGTTGGCTTGCGCTCCGGAGTGTGGCTGCACATTGGCCCACTCCGCTCCAAAGAGTTGTTTCAGACGGTCAATAGCCAGTTGTTCGCTTTGGTCTACCACCTCGCAACCGCCATAATAGCGTTTGTCCGGATACCCTTCGGCATATTTATTGGTTAACCAGGATCCCATGGCCTGCATAACCTGATCACTCACAAAGTTTTCCGATGCGATCAACTCGA
Source organism: Mediterranea sp. (in: CFB group bacteria) (assembly GCA_031259755.1). Classification (GTDB taxonomy): domain Bacteria; phylum Bacteroidota; class Bacteroidia; order Bacteroidales; family Bacteroidaceae; genus Bacteroides. The sequence goes on from JAIRKY010000033.1 coordinate 6,107, forward strand.
TACCTTTAAGCTGACGTTGATGCTCTCTTTCGATGATATCGAATATTAAGTCGTCTCTTTTCATTTTGATATTGGATAAAATAAGTGATTATTCGAGATTCATTGTTAAGCGTGCAAATTTATGGAAAAAGAATGGTTAAAACATAACTCCCAGCGAGAAACTTAATATGGCATCCCGGCGGCGGAAAACGATAAGACCTGATTCGTTCTGTACGGTATGCATATCATCGTACGTTACGGTTTTGGATATGTTGGTTAATCCTTGTTCATAGCGGAAATCGAAAAAGATCGTTGAAATGTTTACACCTACGCCAAGTACGGCGCTTAGGGTCAGTGGATGTAATTCTTCTTTCATATCTTTCTGCTCAAAGTTCCCGAATGTGATCTCATTCTTCCGTTTCCATAAGAATTTAGCTTTCGGTCCGCCGAAGACAGAAAGTTCGTATGGCCCTTTCTTTATAATGTTGTACCCATAGAGAACCGGAAACTCGATACTGTGTATTTTGGCATAGATGGATGCATAGTCCGGCTCAATTTCGGGATGATGCGAACCCAACTTGTCGAAGGTTATTTCGCTCCGGCTTATCTGGTAGGATATTTCCGGTTGGATATAGTGTCTGCTGATATTGAACCGTCCGAAAAGAGCGACAAACCCTCCGATCTTGTAGTTATTCTGTATCTCATCGATCGTAACATCCTTGATCTTAAAATCAGATACCAGGTACATCGTTGAGTTGAACCCCGCTCTTATCCCAAAGTTGAACCTGTTATCGTTCGAACGCAGTATTCTGTTTACGATATCCTGCCTCTTATACTGGCCGGAGGCCTGCAGAACGAACAGGGATAATATGAATAAAGAGAGAATTCGTCGCATAGGAATGTATTATTCACACTGGTATAAGTTACATTATATGATCACGATCGTTTCTCTTTGCTGTTCCTTCTCGCAATAGTGGCATTTAATGACACAGTTTTCTTTGTCGATCACATGGAATAGCGTGCTCATAGGCTCGTTGTTTGTGATACATTTGGGATTGGCGCACCTGACAATACCTTTCAGGTCATCCGACATCCGCACCCTTTTTTTCTCCGTTACTTTGTAGTCGCGGATGATGTTCAGTTTTACACTTGGCGCTATTACGGCAATGCGGTTGATCTCTTCATCGCAGAAGAACTTATCTGCTATTTTAATAATTCCTTTTTTACCCAGTTTCTTACTATTCAGATTAAAACCTATGGTGATGTTACTTTCCATCTTTTCCAAGCCGAGCAGAGAAACCACGGTAAACAACTTATCGGAAGGTATATGATCAATTACAGTTCCGTTTTTCAGCGCGGCGACCTGTAGTTCTTGTTTATTATCGTTCATAACTTTAATTTACGGTTTATATGCTGCAATAAAGTAGTGTATGCACAACTTCAACTTTCAATTTTCAATTGATCCAGCGTGATTCCCAGCACATCGCATAATATGGCTTCGCGCGCGTAAAGCCCGTTTTGCGCCTGCCGGAAGTAATAAGCTTTAGGATTGTCATCCACATCGTACGCGATCTCGTTTACACGGGGTAGCGGATGGAGTATGCGCAAGTTGGGGCGTGTACTTCCCAGCATCTTATTGCGTAGGATATATACGTTTTTCACCCGTTCATATTCCATCAGGTCAGTGAAGCGTTCTTTCTGTACACGCGTCATGTATAGTATATCGGCGTCCACGATCGTTTCTTCCGAGAACTCGGTATGCTCTACATATTTAATACCCTGTTGTTTGCAGTACAGTTTATATTCTTCCGGCATCTTGAGTTCATCCGGCGCAATGAAGTGGAATGTCGGATTGAAGTGGCGCATTGCTATCAATAATGAATGTACGGTGCGGCCGTATTTCAGATCACCGACGAGATGGATGTTCAGATCCTCTAACGTACCTTGGGTCTTGTAGATAGAGTAGAGGTCGAGCATCGTTTGCGAAGGGTGTTGGTTTGCCCCGTCTCCGGCATTCACAATAGGTACCGGCGCTATTTCACTGGCATATCTTGCCGCCCCTTCCAGAAAGTGTCTCATGACAATCACATCGGCATAACTACTGACCATAATGATGGTGTCTTTCAGGGTTTCTCCCTTTGAGGAACTGGTTACTTTGGGGTCTGTGAATCCGATGACTTTTGCGCCGAGCCTGTTGGCCGCTGTTTCAAAACTAAGGCGGGTGCGGGTAGAAGGTTCAAAGAATAAAGTAGCAATAACTTTACCTTCCAGCAATTTACGGTTGGGCGCCTTTTCAAACTGCTTCGCCATTTCGATCATATAAAGAATCTTCTCCTTTGAGTAATCTACAATGCTTACCAGGCTTCTGTTTTCCATATCGGTACATTACTTTAATAACGTTCGGAGCGTAAAGATATAAATAATA
>JAIRKY010000102.1 GCA_031259755.1 Mediterranea sp. (in: CFB group bacteria)
TTTCTGTATGAAGATCAGGAAGGCGGTTTGTGGGTTACGCTTTGGAAAAGGGGACTTTATAAGTATGATCCCGGACAGGATACATTTATTGCCTATCCACCAATAGGAAGATTAAACAATCCGTTTAAGATCTTTCAGGATAACCGGAAACAATACTGGATCTGTACATGGGGTGACGGTATCTATCGTTTCAACCCGGAAGATGATCAGGAAAATATGTATATACGCCAACCCTTATCGATCAATGGCAAGGAGATCACAGAAGATACATTCTTCAGTATTACCCAGGATGATAAGCAGCAATATCTTTGGCTCATGTCTATTTCCGGTTTACATGCCTTAACATACGACGAAAACAATAAATTGAAAGATGTTGATATATCCCATCTATTCAATGATTACAACAACATATTCAGTGAAATCATCAAAGACCGTTCGGGGAATCTATGGATCGGAACTTTTGGAGAAGGTGTACTCGTTATCAATCCGGATCAGCCACTTATTGAGAATTATCCGCTAACTATGATCAAGGAACAAACCGGGACTGCTCCTAACATTACATCTATCTATGAAGATAACGATGGTGATCTTTGGATCAATCAAAACAGAAAAGGGCTGGCTTTCTTCAATACTAAACAAAATAGAATTTCATTTTTTACCGAAAACCCGGCGTTGAAGAATCTCATTGGTCTAAATCTGGTCAACTGTATCTCGGATTTCCGCTCCATACCAGGTGAAATATGGGTGGGAACAGAAGTGGCCTCCCAAATACATTGCCTGAAGAAAGAGAACAATCGTATCCGTGTTTCCCGCCAGATTGATTTAAGCCAGGTGAAAAGCAATAGCGGTGAACCTTACATGTTCTTTGAGGACAAAAGGAATAATATCTGGATCGTCACTACCACCAGTTTGTTCATTAAGCCCTATTCTACAGATTCCATCCGTGAGTTTCCTTTCCCGAATACCCGGATCACAGGGATTACGGAAGACACAAGAGGAAGCTTGTGGATCAGTTGTAAAAACTCCGGTATCTATCAAATCCCATCCGCAAATATCCCGGATATAAATAACTTAGTGATTGATAGTTACAATAAAGACCATACCGAACTCAAAAGCGATAATATCGAGGCCATATCTGCAGATGTAAACGGTAAAGTATGGATAGGAACCAAAGAAGGCCATGTCATCGTATATGACATTATCAAAAAAGAATTCCGTGATTTGTCCGAAGACCTAAGAATGACTGGAGAAAGCATACTCAATATCGTATCCGATGATTATGGCCATATCTGGATCGTTACAAATACCAAGGTAACGGAATATAACCCCAATAATGGGGCGCTAAAATATTATACGGAATCGGACGGCGTACAGGTTAACTCTTTCACCGTCAGATCATATTATAAAAATAAAAGAAGGAAGATCTACTTCGGTGGTAACCGGGGGATTACGGTATTTACTCCCTCTTCTAAACTATCCAAGCCTGCCGGAAATCCCCAAACGCTGATCACAGATATTAAAATCAATAACCAATCGGTTTTCCTGGAGAACAACAACCAGCGATTCGATGTGCTATCGCAAACCTTGACCCTTTATCCGGAGGATAAGAATATTGAAATAGATTTCTCTTCGCTTAACTATATCTCGCCCTACAAAATACATTATGCATACAAAATGGACGGAGTAAACGATACTTGGGTCTACCCCGAAGAGAACCGTCAGTTTGCGATCTTCAGTGAATTGAAAAGAGGTAACTATACCTTCTACATCAAAGCGATGGACGATCACGGTCTGTGGAGTGACCGGATCGCCCGGCTGAAGATATACAAACGGGCTGCCTTTTATGAGAGTGATCTCGCCTACACTGTATATATTATCCTGTTTCTACTCTTGGCCTACATTTCCTATCGTATCGTCAAAAATAGGATAAGACTGCGGAATGAACTTAAGATTGCCCAGATCAATAAAGATAAAGCGGAAGAGTTGGCACAAACCAAGCTCAGGTATTTTACCAATATTTCGCACGATTTCCTGACGCCACTTACCATCATCTCTTGCCTGATAGACGATGTGGAGGCAACGCAGAAGGATAATATCAAGCACTTCGATACCATGCGGGCCAATATCAATCGTCTACGGAGACTCTTGCAACAAGTACTCGATTTCAGAAAGGTAGAAAGCGGAAACATGAGGTTGAAACTCTCCTACGGCGATGTGGTCATGTTCATTAAGGATACTTGCTACACCAACTTTCTCCCGCTAATGAGCAAGAAAGGCATCTCTTTCTCATTCCATGTAGCCGCCAACCAGATCTTTGGCTATTTTGATGCCGATAAGTTGGATAAGATCATCTTTAATCTGCTATCGAACGCCTTTAAATATACGCCTGAGAGCGGAAATGTAAGGATCAAATTGGAACAATATCAGGAACAGGGACGCTCGTACCTTTTCATTCAGATATCGGATACGGGAATAGGAATCCCGCCCAAAGATATAAAACATATATTCACCCGTTTCTATAATAATCTGACCGGGAACGCAAGTGAAACCAATGGTATCGGCCTCTCCCTAACCAAGGATCTTGTAGAAATGCACCACGGTACGATCCATATAGAAAGCGAAGTAAACGTTGGCACAAGTTTCATGATCAGTATCCCGATTGACAGGGACAGTTACAATGAACTTGAGTTAGGAAAATCAGAAAACATTGTCCTATACGAAAAGGAAATCAATCCGGTTTCAAGCGAAGAGTCTCCAGAAGAAGACGAAAATAAGGACAATACAACCATACTTCTGATTGAAGACAATGAAGAACTGCTTAAGATTATCCGCAACATATTGTCGAAATACTATAAGGTTTTTACCGCTACCAATGGCTTGGAAGCCCTGAAAGTTATCGCCGGAAACAACATAGATATCATTATCAGCGACGTCATGATGCCCGAAATGGATGGCCTGGAACTATGCGAAAGACTGAAGGGAAACCTGGAGACGAGCCACATCCCCATCATTCTGCTTACAGCCAAAAGCGGTACGGACGACCGGATTGATTGTTACAATGCGGGAGCAGACGGCTACATATCCAAACCCTTTGACTTAAAAGTACTGGAAGCCCGTATCAGTAACTTCATAACCAACAAAAAGGATAAACAAAGAGAGTTTAAGTCGGATGTGGAAATCAACATATCCAAGCTTGAATATCTTTCTATCGACGAAGAGTTCCTGAAGAAAGCCGTCTCGATCATTGAGGAATACCTGACTGAATTTGACTTTGACGTGAACACCTTTGCCGAGCGACTATACATGTCCAAATCCTCTTTGTACCGGAAAATAAAGACGATGACAGGACTATCTCCTGTAGAGTTCATCAGAAACATCAAGTTGAAACACGCTTGCCAAATGCTAAGGATACCTTCTGCGTCTATCTCGGAAGTAGCCTATTCATCAGGGTTTTCTGATCCAAAGTACTTCACGACTTGTTTTAAAACGGAATTCGGAATGACGCCGAGAGAATACCAGAAATCATTACTACCTCCTAATATTCCTGACACCCGGATATCAGGAAGTTATTGCTGCCTGCAAAAAGAAAAATAGATTACCCAAATCCATAAAAGAGTGGGCGGGAAAAGAAAATCCGGGTGGGAAATAGAGCGGCTAAGCCTCATTTTGGCGGTTAGAGTAACTTTCTATTCGTATGCGGGCATCTACCGCAATCACATCTTTTTCGGTTGCCAGTAGCGGGTTGATATCCATTTCCTTGATCTCTGTGGCAAAGCGCAGCAAGGTAGAGATCCGCACAATGATTTCGGCGAATTTATCCTCGTTAACACCTTTCTGACCGCGCGTACCTTGGATGATCTTGTAGGCTCGCAGCGAACGGATCATGGAATAAGCCTCCTCGTAGGAAAGCGGCGCCAAACCGGACGAAACGTCTTTCAGTACCTCCACAAAAATACCTCCAAGTCCGCAGAGTGTAACATGCCCGAACTTTTCTTCGTATTTCGCTCCGATGAAGAGTTCCGTTCCTTTCAGCATGGGCTGTACCATGACCGCTTTGGCTTCAGGAATCCGCATCATACGGTCAAACTCCAACGCCAAATGCTGCTTACCGGTAATGTTGAGCGCTACGCCACCCACGTCCGACTTGTGGACAGGGCCAACTACCTTAACCACTACCGGAAATCCGATACGTTGGGCAAAAGCGATCACATCGGCTTTCACGTCGGAAACGAATTCGTCGACCAAAGGAATACCCGCCGATTTCAGTAAATCCTGCACATAGCCCGGAGCAATATAACCGTTCTCAGGAATGGAATCTATGATCCGGCGGATGCGGGGAACATCTACGCCAAACAGTTCGATCTCATTGGCTGCCGGACATGAAGCGTTCATGATGCGCGAAAGCGCCGTTCCCAACGTCACTTCATCGGCAAAATTCACATGCCCTTTTTTAAGGAACTCCGCCACTTCCTTACCGGCAGTATGGATGGACGGAAGCACGGGAAAGATGGGTTTCTTGCCGGTCCGCATTTTCTGATGCAACACTTCGTACGTATCGAACATGGTTACCAGCCCCGGCGTACCAAAAATGGCAAGGATGGCATCGATGTTATCGAACCTGTTTTCACAATAGTCAATCACCGTACTGAGCTGGCCGGGCGTTCCTGTTGCCAGAATATCTATCGGGTTACTTACGGATGCTCCGGGAAAGAGTTCCGCTTTCAGTTCGCCGGCAACCGGGCCTTCCAGTTTAGGAACATTCAGTCCACCCTTGGAAAGGGCATCGGTAAGCATTACCCCCGGGCCGCCGGCATGGGTCACGATCGCGAAGTTACGCCCCTTGAGTTTGGGCAACGTAAAGATGCAACCAACGGTGGTCAGTTCTTCACGAGAGAAACAGCGCACAATTCCCGCTTTACGGAACAAGGCCTCGACGGCGGCATCCGAACCGGCAATAGCGCCCGTATGCGAGGAGGCCGCACGGCTTCCACTCTCCGAGCTACCTGCCTTGATCGCCGCGATCTTACATCCTTTGCGGATCAACGAAGAGGCATGGAAAAGCATGCGGTCGGGATCTTTGATGCTCTCCATATAAATAAGCTTAATGTCGGAATCGGTTTCGGGATTGAACGTCTCGTCCATGTATTGCAGGACATCTTCGACGCCGATCTGCCTGGCGTTTCCGACAGACCAGACGGAATTGAATTGCAACCCTTTCACAACTGCCGACTCAAGGATGAATACGGCAGTCGCTCCGGAACTGGATATAAGGTCTACTCCTTGTGGATTCAGGTTAGGTATGGGTTGTGTAAACACGCTATGGTGGCAAACATTCAGCAGTCCGATACAATTAGGCCCGATCAGCGAAGCGCCGTATTTGTTTACGGTATCCAATATCTGCTGTTCGAGCAATGCGCCTTCACAGGTCTCTTCGCCAAATCCGGCAGAGAGAATGATAAAGGCGCGGGTCTGCTTGCTACCGGCCAGTACTTCAACCGCCGCAGGACAAAGCGCCGCAGGAATGGCAAGGATCGCCAGATCGGTATCGGGAATATCACGGACATCGGCATAAGCGGTAACGCCCTGCACCTCTGTCTCTTTGGGATTCACTCCACGCAGCTCACCTTTGTATCCGCCGCTGATCAAATTCCGGAGTATCGCTCCACCTGGTTTGTGCACGTTGTTCGACGCACCCACCACGACAATGCTCTCGGGTTGAAGTAACTGCTTATTCATTTACGATTGGACGATTGATGACTGAAATTACCATCTCTTATTTACGATCTGACAATTAACCATTTACTTTATGACTTTAACTAAAAACTCTGTGTCTTCTGTGGTGAGTTCTGTAACTTCAATCGTAAATCGTCAATTGTCTAATCGTAAATTATTTCATTCCCCTGTTCTTTAGCAATGCATCGAGTTTCGGGTCTGCGCCGCGGAAATTGCGGTATAACACCATCGGATCGTCGGTATTTCCACGTTCCAGGATGTTACTTCGGAACAGTTCCGCTGTCTTTTTGTCGAAGATACCCTTTTCTTTAAAGGCTTCAAACGCATCGGAGTCTAAAACTTCCGCCCATAGATAGCTATAATATCCGGCAGCGTATCCACCCACGATATGGTTAAAGTAAGGCAAACGATAACGGGGAGCGATTTCAGGGATCAGTCCCAGTTTGTCCATTGCGTCCTTCTCGAAAGCGATCACTTCCAGATCCTTGATCTCGATCAGGTTATGCAGTTCCATATCCAGTAAAGAGGCAGCCAGAAGCTCGGTCGTCATAAAACCCTGGTTGAAGGCGCTTTGCTGCTGTATCTTTTCAATCAGTTCATCCGATATCACTTCACCGGTCTGATAGTGTTTCGCATATGATCTCAAGACTTCCGGTTCAGTTGCCCAATGTTCCATGATCTGCGAAGGCAATTCCACAAAATCACGGGCCACGTTCGTTCCTGATATGGACAGGTAGTTACACTTCGTCAGCAATCCGTGGAGAGCATGTCCAAACTCATGGAACAAGGTTTCTACTTCGTCCGGCGTCAGCAACGAAGGCATGTCACCTACCGGTTTGGTAAAGTTACATACATTGCATATCAACGGACGAACATCACCGTATTGCTCACGATAGTTGCTCATCCATGCGCCCCCTCTCTTTCCGGGACGTGGGAAATAATCCACATAGAAGATACCCAGTTGAGAGCCGTCAGTGTCCTTCACTTCGAACACTTCTACATCCGGATGGTACACAGGCACTCCTCGCATCGGGGTAAACGTAACGCCATACAGCTTATGGGCTACATCGAATGCGCCGTCACGTACGTTTTCCAGTTTGAAGTAGGGTTTCAGCTCTTCTTCATCCAAGTTATATTTTTCTTTGCGCAGCTTTTCGGTGTAATACCACCAATCCCATGCAGCCAGCTTCTCGCCTTTACCTTCCTTATCCATCAGGGCTTGCAGTTCTTTCGCTTCGGCTTTTGCTTTAGGCAAAGCATATTCCCATAAATTGTTCAGAAAGTCCATTACGGCAGGTGAGTTCTTGGCCATCGTATTGTCCAGAGCAAAGTTGGCAAAGCAGTCAAAGCCAAGCAACTTCGCCCTTTCAAGACGCAGCTCGGCTATCTTGCTTATGATCTTTTTATTGTCGTTGGCATTGTCGTTATTGCCACGGTTGATATAGGCCGCGTAGATCTGTTCACGCAACGGCCTGTTCGATGAATATTGCAGGAAAGGCAGACGGCTGGGGTTGTGAAGCGTAAACAACCATTTACCTTCCTGTCCGGCGGCGGCGGCTTCCTGAGCCGCACTTCCCTTAAACCAACCGGGCAGGCCGACCAGGTCTTCTTCCTTATCTACAAACAGTTTGAAGTCATTGTTCTCGTTCAGAATATTATTGCTGAACGTCAAAGCAAGTGTAGACAACTCCGCATTGATCACGCGCAGGCGTTCTTGTTCCGCATCACCCAAGTTAGCTCCCGAACGTACAAATTCCTTGTAGGTTTCTTCCAACAAACGTTTCTGCTCGGTAGTCAGGTTCAATCGGTCTTTTTGTTCGTTCACTGCATCTACCTTCGCAAAAAGTTCTTTGTTCAGATAGATGTTGTCGTTATGTTCCGAAAGGACCGGAGCAATGACCATCGACAAATTTGTCAACTTCTGAGTCGTTTCCGCTTCGGTGAGGTTGAAGAACACACCACTCACACGATGCAACATGGGAGAACTTTGATCCAACGCTACGATAGTATTCTCAAAAGCCGGCGTCTCCCGGTTATTGACAATGGCGTCAATGTTCGCCATCTGTTCTTCCATACCTTTCTTAAAGGCAGGCTCATAGTGTTCCAACTTGATCTGATCAAAAGGAGGCGCACCATACTCTGTTTGAAACTCAGTAAAGAACGGATTCTGATCCGCCTTAGGGGTACAAGAGTATATCATACATACAAAGATTAAAGCGGCGGCAAAGTGCGGCAGCCAGGTTTTTCTGTTTTTCATATCATATTTGTTATTACGATTATCGCTTATCTTTTACCGGCATCGAACAAACGCTTCTTCTCTTCGGCGGTCAGGCTCTCGTAGCCCGATCTCTTCAGTTTATCTAGTATGCGGTCGATCTCATCCGACTGCGCTTTCTTTCGCATATTGTAGTCGTAGTCCTTTTCCCGCTTCACGTACCCGTTGCCATAATGTACTTTCATTTTCGGTTTGCGTCGCCAAGTCTTTTTGTCAAAAAGCGAAACAACACCATCCAATATATTATTGATCCACGCAGTTATATCCGTTCCTTTGCTCAGGCATGCTGCAAACCATAACCCTGCCAGAGCGCCACCCAAGTGGGCTATATGGCCTCCTGCATTATCCGAGGTCAGGAACAGCAAGTCGATCAGCACGACAAACAACGCAAGGTATTTCAGCCGTACAGCGCCGACCAGCAGCAAACGCACCGGATAGTTGGGTTCCCGATAGGCTGTAGCCGTTACAATGGCAAGGATGGAAGCCGATGCTCCTACCAAAGAGCTATTCATCACCTGGGTAAAATAAGGAAACGTATTGTAAAACAACAGATAAAGCAAGCCTCCGCAAAGTCCGCCAAACACATAAATACCCCTCAGATGTTTGCCGGTAAAGAAATACAGGGAGATCGTTCCAAACCAATATAGCCACAACATGTTAAACAGGATATGCAGGATATCGACATGCATAAACATATATGTGATCAGCGACCAGGGTTGATAAAGAAACCGCGTAACGGATGCCGGCAATTCAAAAAGTAGCAGCATCGGGCTTGCGCTCCTGTTAAACAGTACAAGGAACACAGACAACAGGGAAGTAACAACAAACACCCCGACATTGATATACACCAGTTGGGTAACAATGTTCCCCCGTTTGAAAGACTGCTTCAGATCGGTTATAATATGTCCCATTTATTCTTGTTTTCTTTTTCTCCAATACATGATCAGAACGAATCCGAAAATCATACCTCCCAGATGGGCAAAGTGGGCCACATTATCGCTTACCTTGTTCGAAAGTCCGAGATACAACTCCAGCACTGCATATCCGATAACGAAATACTTGGCCTTGATTGGCACCGGAATCGGGATAATGAACATCTTTTGATTGGGGAAAAACATTCCGAAAGCCAACAGGATCGCATAAACAGCTCCCGAAGCTCCAACTGTCACCATCAGGTTCAGATAATCCGTCATAGGAACGATCTCTCCGCCGAGATCCACGTTGTCATACGCAGACAATACGGTTTCATAATGTATGAACTGTACAATTTCTTGCACAACACCCGCCCCTACGCCACAAAGGATGTAGTAGAACAGAAAACGTCTGGATCCCCAAACCTGTTCCAGCACACAGCCAAACATCCACACGGCAAACATATTAAAAAAGATGTGCGACCACCCACTATGCATGAACATGTAAGTAAAGAGTTGCACCGGATTAAACTTATCCGCAAGAAAAAAGTGAAGTCCAAGGATATTATTCAAGTCGATTCCGTATCGTTCGACTACAATAGTTCCAAGAAAGAAAAGAACGTTTATTATGATCAGGTTCTTAGTTACCGGAGGCATCATATTATATATGCTATTCATTCTATTACAAAGCGTATGGGGCAAAAATACGAATAAATTCTATTCCATAACAGAAAAACTATTCTATATTTATTTTTTTGTGGGATTTGAAGCATTTTTTCATTAAACAATTTGTTTTTTAGATTTGTTACTCTATATTTGTGGAGCATTTGTGGAGCATTTGCCAAAAACTTCTTTTTAATACATAAATAATTAATCATTTACGAGTTATGAATAAAGCTGAACTTATTAGTGCTATAGCAGAGAAATCGGGCTTAAGCAAAATTGATTCCAGAAAAGCGCTTGATGCTTTTATGTCCTCAGTGACAGAGTCTTTGAAAGATGGTAATCGTATTTCACTAGTCGGATTCGGAACATTCTTTGTAGTTGAAAGACAAGCTAGAAAAGGCATTAATCCTACAACAAAACAATCTATTCAGATTCCAGCTAAAAAGGTGGTTAAATTCAAAGCAGGCGCAGAACTATCTGAAGGAATCAAATAAGATTAAGTTATTAAACGAAATTAAAGAGAAGTCGCTTCTGTGCGTCTTCTCTTTTTTTATACCTTTGCGCGCAGAAAAAGACAGATGAAATGAATATGGAGAAAAAACTCGTAGATTCCGTTATTCAGGGAATAAAAGCGTTGTATGGTCAGGATGTTCCGGCAGGACAGGTACAGTTACAAAAAACAAAAAAAGAATTCGAAGGGCGCCTCACGCTGGTTGTATTCCCATTCCTGAGAGTATCCCGCAAAGGCCCCGAACAAACAGCCCGGGAAATCGGCGAATATCTGCAAAACAATGAACCTTCCATAATCCGATTCAATGTCATCAAAGGTTTTCTTAACCTGACTATCGCCTCGGCTACATGGATAGAATGGCTGAATGAGGTTCACGCCTCACCGGAATACGGCATTACTCCTGTAACCGAAGCCTCACCGCTGGTTATGATCGAATATTCATCACCCAATACCAACAAACCTCTTCACCTTGGGCATGTTCGCAACAACTTGTTAGGCAATGCATTGGCAAACATTGTCACAGTCAACGGCAACAAAGTGGTGAAAACCAATATCGTGAACGACCGTGGTATTCACATTTGCAAATCCATGCTGGCATGGCAGAAATACGGCAATGGAGAAACACCCGAAACATCCGGTAAGAAAGGCGACCACTTGGTAGGCGACTATTATGTAGCGTTCGACAAACACTACAAAGCCGAAGTTGCCGGGCTTATGGAAAAAGAGATGAGCAAAGAAGAAGCGGAAGCCGCATCGCCATTGATGAACGAAGCCCGCGAAATGCTCGTAAAATGGGAAGCCGGCGATCCCGAAGTACGTGCCTTATGGTCTATGATGAACGAATGGGTATACGAAGGGTTTGACGCAACATACAAAAAACTCGGAGTAAGTTTCGATAAGATCTATTACGAATCGGAAACCTATCTGGAAGGAAAAGATAAAGTATTGGAAGGACTGGACAACGGTTGCTTCTACAAAAAAGAAGACGGTTCCGTTTGGGCCGACCTGACACAAGAAGGATTAGACCACAAGTTACTCTTACGGGCCGACGGCACTTCGGTATACATGACGCAAGATATCGGTACAGCCAAACTTCGTTTCGACGACTACCCGATCAACAAAATGATCTATGTCGTAGGCAACGAACAGAACTATCACTTCCAAGTACTTTCCATCTTGCTCGATAAACTCGGTTTTGAGTGGGGCAAAGACTTGGTACACTTCTCGTACGGAATGGTAGAACTGCCGGAAGGTAAGATGAAATCGCGCGAAGGGACCGTAGTCGACGCTGACGACCTGGTTGAGGAAATGGTGAATACTGCCAAAGAGACATCGCAGGAACTGGGCAAGTTGGACGGCTGTACGGAAGAAGAGGCGAACGACATTGCCCGCATCGTAGGTATGGGAGCATTGAAATACTTCATCCTGAAAGTAGATGCCCGAAAGAACATGACCTTCAACCCGAAAGAATCGATTGACTTCAACGGGAATACGGGCCCGTTCATCCAATATACTTATGCTCGTATCCAGTCTGTACTACGCAAAGCGGCAGAAGCAGGTATCACCATACCTGCCGAACTTCCTGCGAATATTGAATTAAATGATAAGGAAGAAGGACTGATCCAACTGCTTGCGGATTTTGCTAACATTGTGAAACAGGCCGGAACGGACTACAATCCTTCAATCATTGCCAACTATATCTACGATCTGGTGAAAGAATACAACCAATTCTATCACGATCTCAGCATCCTGCGCGAAGAGAACGAAGCTGTTAAGTTGTTCCGTATTGTCCTTTCGGCCAACATCGCTAAGGTAGTTCGCCTGGGCATGGGATTACTGGGCATTGAAGTACCAAACAGAATGTAGGCGGCGAGATAACGATTTCCCGCAAAAAAAGTATTATTAGTCTCACTAAACCAAATAACCAAGTCATTACTA
>JAIRKY010000142.1 GCA_031259755.1 Mediterranea sp. (in: CFB group bacteria)
AATGAACAACGTGAACGCCCTGTTCATCGGGAATAAAGGATGAAGGCGAGAAATTCGTGTTCCTTTCACTGTATCAATCCTGTCCGAAGCCGATGTAAAACTTTCGCCATGCGCATGACAAGGCCCTCATCATGCGCATGACAAGGCCTCCATCATGCGCATGACACAAGGGTCATCATACGCATGGGAAAACCTGTTCGTTCTATTGGGGCGTGTGCTTGGACAGGAAGATAAATAATTCCCGATAAGTGTCTTTAGAATAGTATAGACTAAAATTTAATTAATGGTTATCTTTATTTGGTACTCCGGAAGAATAAACATTATTTTGCAAAGAATTATAAAACGGATCATGGATACCTCTACGCTTTATCAACTTTTCCTGTCCGGCGCCGGAATCACTACCGACAGCCGCAACTGTCCGCCGGGTTCTATGTTCTTCGCCCTGAAAGGCGACACGTTCAATGGAAATGCTTTTGCCGGACAAGCCTTGGAGAAAGGATGTTCTTATGTGGTTATGGATGACGCGTCATACGCCGTCGAAGGCGACAGCAGATACGTTGTGACAGATAACGCACTCACAGCCTTACAACGGTTGGCGAACCACCATCGCCGCCGGTTCGGGACAAAGGTCATCGGCATTACGGGAACAAACGGGAAAACGACCACAAAAGAGCTGATCGCATCGGTTCTTTCGAAATCGTACCATGTACTCTATACGCTGGGTAACCTGAATAATCATATCGGCGTACCGCTTATGTTGCTACGCCTTACCGCGGAGCACGATATGGCTGTCATCGAAATGGGCGCTAACCATCCGGGTGAGATTAAAGCACTGGCGGAAATAGCCGAACCGGATTACGGCATCATCACGAACGTAGGCAAGGCGCATCTGGAAGGTTTCGGATCTTTCGAAGGGGTTATCAAAACGAAAGGCGAACTGTATGACTTCATCCGCCGGAAAGAGAACGGCACGGTCTTTATCCACCATGACAACCCTTACCTGACGGAAATGGCAAAAGGGATGGACCGGGTTCTTTATGGCGCCGCGGACGATCTGTATGTTAACGGATATGTAACGGAAAACGCTCCTTACCTGGGCATCGCATGGAAAGCCGGAAAGGACGGAGATGTGCACGAAGTGAAGACCCAACTGATCGGGGCGTATAATTTCGCCAATGTTTTGGCAGCAGCGACCGCCGGTCATTATTTTGGCGTACCGGCCGGTGAGATCGACAAGGCGCTGAGCGAGTACACTCCACAAAATAACCGTTCGCAACTGAAGCAAACGGAAGACAATGTGCTTATCATAGATGCATACAATGCCAACCCCGCCAGTATGATGGCGGCCCTGGAGAATTTCGGGGATATGGCCGCCGAACATAAGATGCTGATCCTGGGCGACATGAAAGAACTTGGAGCTGATAGTGTGGCAGAGCATCAACGGATCATTGACCACATCGACAGTTGTGCGTTCGAGAAGGTTATATTGGTAGGCGAACTGTTTGCCGCTACCCGGCACAACTATACTTCCCACCGGAATGTGCAGGAGTTGATAGAAGCGTTTAAACGAAGTAAACCCAAAGGAAAAACAATCCTGATCAAAGGATCGAACGGGATTCAATTGAATCTGGCGGTTGAGTCTTTGTAGCTAACCCGCAGTTTTCCGAATCCTTGAACGCAACAGATAATAAGCAATCGACGAAGCCAACGTAACGCCGGTAGCATTAGCCAGAAAATCCAGCCAGTCGCCGCCGCGGTAAGTCGTACAATACTCTTGGAGAAGTTCGACAACGCCACTCAAAAGTAGAGGGAGAAGGAAAGCCCCTATCCAGGCATGCCGGGTATCGATATACTTTTTATGGTTACGGCAGAACTCCCACCACAACAAAACAGACATGATGAAATACATTCCTATATGCGCAATCTTATCGGCATGTGGAAACAAAGTTATTTTGGGAACGGAAGACGGCATAAGAAAAGACAAGTACACTACCACGAGTATAAACGTCAATGAAACCGGATATTTCTTTATGTAACGAAGCATAAGCTTTTTATTATAAACGGATGACAAAAGTACGAAACATTTCTTATATTTGTTGCCGGTTTCTTGAAAATATAGTGGTTGCAGGATTTAAGAGCTATAACGAATGGTAAAGACTAACAGGGCGAATTTCGGAAGTAAATTGGGTATAATACTTGCCTCGGCAGGCTCTGCCGTAGGACTTGGCAATATATGGAGATTCCCTTACGAAACAGGAAATCATGGAGGCGCTGCGTTTATTCTGATCTATCTGGGATGTATCATTCTGCTTGGCTTACCCATTATGATCTCCGAATTTCTGATCGGGCGACGCTCACAAGCCAACGCGGGAAGGTCATACAGCATACTGAAGCCGGGAACCCAATGGAAATGGGTGGGTAGAATAGGTGTATTGGCAAGCTTTCTCATTCTTAGTTATTATTCGGTAGTAGCAGGATGGACGCTCGAATATACATTGCAGGCCGCAACCAATAGCTTCGCCGGGAAATCGGCCAACGATTTTATCGTTTCATTCCAATTATTCTCCGGTAATCCGTGGCGACCGCTTATCTGGTTGACGGTATTCCTGCTGGCCACACATTTTATTATTGTGAAAGGAGTGGAAAAAGGAATCGAGAAGTCTTCTAAAATGATGATGCCGGCTCTCTTTATCCTTCTGCTGATACTCGTGGTATACTCGGTTACATTGCCCGGAGCGGAAAAAGGAATAGCGTTCCTTTTAAAGCCGGATTTCAGTAAAGTAAACGGAGAGGTCTTTCTTGGAGCCATGGGCCAAGCTTTCTTCTCCCTAAGCTTAGGCATGGGCTGCCTGAGTACGTATGCATCCTATTTCGGGAAACATACGGATCTTGCCAGAACAGCCTTTAGTGTAGGCATCATCGATACGGTGATAGCTATTCTGGCCGGCTTTATCATTTTCCCGGCCGCATTCGCGGTTGGGATACAGCCCGATGCCGGCCCCAGCCTGATATTCATTACACTTCCCAATGTATTTCAGCAAGCTTTTGGCGAGGTGCCTGCATTGGCGTTTATTTTTTCTGTGATGTTCTATATCCTGTTGGCTGTCGCGGCGATCACTTCAACCATATCCTTACACGAAGTCGCTACCGCCTATCTGCACGAACAATTCAAAATGACCCGGGGAAAAGCCGCGAAGTTCGTTACGGGAGGTTGCATCTTCCTTGGTATATTCTGTTCCCTGTCATTGGGGACAACAAAAGAGTACACCCTGTTCGGTATGGGTCTATTCGACCTGTTCGACTTCGTTACCACTAAGATCATGTTACCACTTGGCGGTTTGCTTATTTCAATCTTCACCGGATGGGTTCTGGACAAGAAAATCGTCAAAGGAGAGATAACAAACGATGGTACGCTTAAAGGGGTTATATACCCTTACCTCATCTTCATTCTAAAATACATTGCCCCGGTAGCCATCTCATTTATATTCATCAACGAACTTGGCTTTCTGAAATAAAGGAAATGTGGAAAGACTTTTTCTATTTCTCCAGGAGTGAGAAACAGGGAATCATTGTATTGTTGATCCTCATCGCTCTCGTTATATTGATCGGTAGCGGGCTATCTGTCTACAGGAAACAGAAAGAACCCGTATACCCGGAAAACATTGAGGAAGAGTACAACCGCTTCATGGCTTCGTTAAAAAAGCAGGATTCCATAGAAGCGCAAAAGAGGCTATTCGTACGAAACGATTATAAAAGGAATATACCCCGACAGCCGGTCATCCTGCAACACTTTGACCCGAACATCACCGATTCCATCACGTTTTGCCGGATGGGCCTGCAACCGTGGATCGCCAAGAATATCCTTCGTTACCGGGCCAAAGGAGGGAAGTTCCGACGTCCGGAAGACTTCCGGAAGATCTATGGCTTATCGGAAGAACAATACACTACCTTACTACCTTATATTTATATAAGCGATAAGTTTCAAAGAAAAGACACGATACGGATGGCAAGCGAGCAAAGATATCGCGCACCCGACACGATAACAAGGCCGTTTAAATATCCCGCAGGAACAATGGTCAACTTAAATACCGCCGACACCGCCGAACTAAAGAAGATCCCGGGCATTGGAAGCGGAATAGCTAAAAGGATTGTGAGTTACCGCAACCGCCTGGGTGGCTTTTACCACGTGTCGCAACTGCAAGAGATCAATTTGAATGTGGATGAATTTTCCAACTGGTTCGGAGTCGAGGATGGAGAGATAACACGCATCAACCTGAACAAAGTAAGTATCGAACGACTGAAAGCACACCCATACTTTAATTTCTATCAGGCAAAGGCCATCGTAGAATACCGAAAAAGGAAAGGTGATCTGAAGCGTCTGGATCAATTGGCTTTCTATGACGAGTTTACCGATAAGGATATGGAGAGAATGAAGCATTACGCATGCTTCGAGTAAGTTAATACATGAATAACCAAACGGCATTTGTACCTTTTTCTGCTATTCTACCCCGAATCTGAACACCGTCTGCGAACGGAACTCCTCTCCCGGCCTTAGCAAAGTGGACGGGAGGTGGGGTTTGTTGGGACTGTCTGCAAAGTGCATCGTTTCAAAACAGACGGCCGAACGGCGGGGATACCCGATACCCTTCTTTCCCGCCGGACGACCTTTCAATCCGTTTGCGGTATAGATGTGTATACCGGGTTCCGTAGTAAAGATCTCCATTCGCCGCCCGCTTTGCCTGTCGTGGATAATAGCCGCCGGGGTTACCGGATTGCCCGGTTTCCTCAGTTTCCAGGTATGGTCATACCCATCGGTTACTTTGAGTTGGGCGTTGTCCTCGTCTATACGTTCGCCAATGCGGCGTTCCGACAGGAAGTCGAACGGCGTGTCCTTTACCGGCAGGAAGGATCCCGTAACACATTTGTCCGGTGCATATTCCGCAATGCTGTCGGCATCTATCCATAGTGTCTCGTCTGTGATGGCGCGGCTTAAATCGCCGGTCAGATTGAAAAAGGAATGGTTGGAAAGATTCAGCACGGTGGGTTTGTCGGTCGTTGCGCGATAGTCCAGGCATAAGCTGTTTTTGTTGTCAAGAGAGATGCGCAGTTGCAAGGTCAGCGTTCCCGGAAAACCATTCTCGCCGTCGGGAGACACATATTCAAGCTGCAATATGTTCCGCCGGACGGAAAGGACGCGCCATATCCGGTCTGCAAATCCGGGAAATCCGCCGTGCGAGCAATGCCCGTTGCTTCCGGTCGACAGATGATACGTTACGGAATCTATCTTAAAGCGTGCATTCAGGATACGCCCGATGTACCGCCCCACGGTTGCGCCGTAATTCTGCCGGTAGTTCCGGTAATCGGCCAGACTGTCGAAACCACACACCACATCTGCGAAATGTCCCTCGCGGTCGGGCGTTAGCAGCGATACGATCCTGGCCCCATAGTTCGTTACGGCCGCTTCCATTCCGTTCGCATTGCGGAGGATATACAACCCGGTCCGCTTTCCCTCCACACTCGTCTCAAAGTCGATAGTATGCAAGTCCGACTTCGATACGGTTATCCGGCCGGAAGCGCAGGCATACAGCAGGACGACCGGAAGCAGGATGTAAAACAGTCTGTTATTCATTGCCGGCCACCAGATGGATCAAACGGGTCATGTTTTCAATGAACACAGCGGTGGAGATCCCCATCACTTCCGTATTCGGGAAAGGCGAGGTGTCGTATTCGTCGCCGGCCATAGTCTCCGCGAACCTGGTGTCGCCGCTGGCGGACAGGTCTTCCGGAAGCGGTTTGTAGGGATGGGATATTTGCCGGATGAGGCTAAGCCAATACCCTTCTTTCGTCAGCCCGCCGATGATCTCGTCCGGCGTCGCGGCTTTCTGTCCGAAACGCCGGCGCGGATAATAATAGAATGGGGGTAGTGATACCAGACTATCCTGAAAGAACGGAGAATTGCGTTTCAATTCCTCTTTCGGGATGGCTTTCACGCGTTCGTATTCCGCTTTCAGTTTCTTTACATCGATCAGGATGGCGGAACTGTAATGGGCAATCGTATGTTCCAGATTCTGATCCATATAGTAATGCCCGTTCTTTACGTTCGATCCTTTACGGTGCACATAAAGCGGAGTACCGCTTTCGGGATGGACAAAGCGTGGCGCCAGTATTTCATCCGGGCCACCAGGGCGGCGTTTCCATTTTGCCACTTCCGTTTCGGGCAGTTTCTGCGACTCGATGAAACGGATGGCCGCCGGTATGCCCGACAGGTATTTGGTATCGCCTCCCGTCAGGGCGTAATAATCCATGAGCTTGCGTATCATGTATACCGTGGTGCCGGTATTCACGCTACGGGGTTCGTAACTGCGGGCGTGCGCCGGTTGCAGGTCGTCCACCGTATATTGGTCGGCCCAACCCGAGTAGGGTTCGCCCTGCTGCAGGAGAATAGCCAGGTTCATGGCGCGCACGATAGGTTCTTTCAGGGATGAAAGCCCCAGCGTCTGGTAGCACTGCAAGAGGAAGTCGATGTTCTCCGGTATCACGTCGTCATTGAGAGTGATGAACGAAGTATAGTCCGCCATTCCCCCGAAAGGATGATCATACATCAGCGGATAGCGTTGCGGCCAGCCTCCGACAGGGTATTGACTCGTGAGCACAAAGCGGATGACCTTCTCCAGCGGCGCTCGCCAAACCGGGTCGTTCTTCTCCAGATAGAGGCGCAGGAAGAACTTGGCGGCCTGTATGGTTCCGCCGTCGTCGTAAGTGGCGTTGCCGTAGTAATGCTGAAATTCTTCCAGCCGCCAGGCATTTTTACCAATGGTGGCGTACCATTGCCGGGTGGAAGTTTCGCCGGCGAAGTCGAACATATAGTTCCAGCCGCCGCAGGGTAACTGTCCCCATACCAGCGCGGCGGCGATACGTTCGGCGCATTGGTAGTAATATTCGTCGCGCGTGGCATGCCAGGCATCCAACATCAGATGGCCGACAGCCGGAGTGCCGGGAGGCTGTATCCATACCATAGTGCGACGGGCTTCCAATTCACCCCATTGGCGGGACTGGTCGGGCAGGTAGCTCCAAACGAATCCTCCGTTATAGCTTGCCACCTCCATCATGTACCGTGTGGCGCGTTTCATGGCTTGAAGCGCCTGTTTATCCGCCGCCTGCCCGCAGAGGTTCAACCAAAGGAAAAGGAAAAGAGCATAATGTGTCTTCATAAACATTAATGTATTGATATAATACAAAGTAAATCTTTTCCCGACTGACCGATGTGGAAATTTTATATAAACAACGGCAAAATTTGGTGAGAAACGGAGGGGAAGAGATTTTTCCGTCAGAGACGAGGATATCTGATGCGGATTATGATTACCTTTGAGGAGATCAATCCAAAAACAGAACGTATCCTGAACAGGATCAGATTTATGACGCGCGCGCTGCTTGCTGGCATGTATCGCCTGAACGGACAGACGCAAACGAAGAGTGAAAACACAAAAGAACATAATATAGAGATGAAGACAAGAAGTAAAACGTTTTTGTATGAGAACCAAATTCCGTGGGAACCTGCCGGCGAAGGCGTAGTGCGCCAGATCATGGGATACGACGGACAAGTGATGCTGGTGAAAGTGAAGTTTGAAAAAGGCGCTATCGGCACGCCCCATACACACTACCATACGCAGACGACTTACGTGGCAAGCGGGACGTTTGAATTTACAGTAGGTGGAGAGAAGAAGACCGTCTCGACCGGCGACGGAATTTACATCGAACCCGATGTGTTACACGGATGCGTATGCCTTGAAGCCGGTGTCCTGATAGACTGCTTCAGCCCGATGAGAGCGGACTTTCTGAGACATTAATACTTTCTACCTAAGTGATCAAACCGTCTACCAGGTGAATCGTTCGGTCTGTGATCCGCGCCAGGTTCTCATCGTGGGTTACGATCACAAACGTCTGCCCGAAACGATCGCGCAACTCAAAGAACAAACGGTGCAGTTCTTCTTTATTCCGGGTATCGAGGCTACCCGAAGGTTCATCGGCCAGGATAACGGATGGGTTGTTTATTAAGGCGCGGGCCACAGCAACGCGCTGTTTCTCACCGCCGGACAGTTCATTCGGTTTATGGGTGATACGATCGGACAATTCCATGAAAGCCAGAAGTTCTTTCGCATGCGAAGTGGCATCTTTCATAGAGATTCCGGCAATGAAAGCGGGGATCATCACATTTTCCAATGCAGTAAACTCCGGTAAAAGCTGATGGAGCTGGAACACAAAACCGATATGCGCGTTACGGAAAGCGGAAAGTTCCTTCTCACCCATACGCTTAACACTGATACCCCCGATCCGAACCTCTCCGTTATCGGGTTTATCGAGTGTACCCATGATTTGCAAAAGGGTGGTTTTGCCGGCGCCACTGGGGCCTACGATACTTACAACCTCTCCTTTATCAATATCCAGGTCAATGCCTTTCAAGACCTGAAGGGAATCAAAACGCTTGGTTATTCCCTCTAAATGTATCATCTTATTATCCATCACAATCGTTTGATCACATATATTTCCCGACCGAACAAGAGCCCGGTACGCTGTTTCCAACTTTCCATCAGTTCTTCCTGAACCATTTGTAGAACCATTTACCGATATTGTTGTAATGTTGCGACTCGTTATGGTGAACCGGTTCCAAGAAAGACACTGTTTCCTGCGGATCACCGTATTGGTCGGGATAAAGCACCATCAGGCTATTGTTATTGAAGTATTTGGTGATCTGCGACGACAATCTCTCAAACGAAGAATCGTAAGAAATAAACCCGCGGCGGGCGCTTACGATGACCAAGAGATGATCAAAATGAACCTGCCTGGTGAGCAGTAACAAGTCGTTCCAATCCTCCAGTTCGGTAAATTCACGCCTCATTCCTTTGTGCTTATGAGATATATACCCTTTGAGATAACCCAATGTATCCGGATGGGCATAAAAATGCACCCGGCAACCCAATTGGATCCCCATGCGGCAAAGACGTTCCACCCATTTAAAGAAACCGGCTTCATATTCGCCTTTAGGCGGAACAGCCACAATGATACGCCGCAAGGTATTTACAGGCATTAAACATTTTACGATCATGATCTGCTTATGAGTGCCTTTCAACAAGTTTTCGGCCAGCGTACCCAAGAAAGAATCGACCAGCGTAACCTTACGGTGAAGGCCGATAATGACTTCCGAAGCATTATACTCCTTCATCGTATGAATGATGCCCGAAGCCACATTCAAGTCATAGCGGGTCACCGTATTTACCGAAACATCCGCTGCCGCCGCTACCATAGCCGAACGTTCCAGATAACGTTTCCCCTGTACCAAACGGGCATTGGAAACATTGCTGTCATTGATCACGCTCAATGCGATAAGCCCATCCTTACGTCCGGGTTCTTTCATAATAAGAGCCATATTCACCAGATTTTCTATCGTCTCGGGATTGGCTATCGGAATAAGAATGTTTTCTTCTTCCCTGGGTTTCTCTTCCAGATCTCCGGAGTTATCCCGAACAGCGATCTTCCGCGCGGCGTGTTCAGTGACTATCGAACTGATGATACAAGTGAACAGTATCATAACAACCGTACCGTTCAGCACATCATCATTCAGTAAAGGCGTACCGGGGGCGATCTCAATTTTGTTACCAACGAGTACGGCAGCCAATGTAGCCGCGGCCTGGGCATTACTAAGCCCGAACATCATGGCGCGTTCGCTGGTCTGCATGTGGAATATCTTCTGTGTCAACCAGGTAGGCAACCATTTACTGAAAGTGGCGACAACAGTCATCACCGCAGCAACTTTCAATGTCGTTCCACCTGTAAACAATACACGCAAGTCAATGATCATACCTACTCCGATCAGGAAGTAGGGAATAAATAACGCGTTGCCAACAAACTCCAGCCGGTTCATCAACGGGGAAATATTAGGGATCAGGCGGTTCAATACCAGGCCGACCATGAAGGCTCCAAGTATACCTTCCATACCGGCCAGTTCCAGTAACCCGCCGCCAAGGAAAACCATGACCAGCACAAAGATGAACTGCATAATGCTGTCTTCGTATTTACGGAAAAACCAGCGCCCGATACGCGGGAAGAAATATATAATAAGGAAACAGACCAGGACGACCTTTACGGTTAGCATGATCCAGAACAAATGCCCGATCTCTCCTTTATACATACCGGAGATGACGGCAAGCGCCAAAAGCGCCCAGGCTACGGTCAACGCTGTTCCCCCAACGGTTATGCTAACGCTGCGGAGACGCGAAAGACCATAACGGTTTACGATGGGATAAGCGATCAACGTATGGGATGCGTACATACTAGCCAGCAATACGGAGGTTGTCAATCCATAGTCAAGTAAAGATATGGAACTCCAAATCCCGAGGATCATCGGAATCATAAAGGTCAACACCCCGAAGACCAAAGCTTTGACGCGGTTCTTCTTGAAACCCTCCAGATCCATTTCCAAACCGGCAAGAAACATAATATAGTAAAGCCCTACTTTACCGAAAAGCTCAAAACTACTATCGCGTTCGAGTATATTAAAACCGTGTTCGCCAATGATGATCCCCGCAATGATCATCCCAATGATATGAGGAATACGGAGCCGGCTTAAAAGGATAGGCGCAAAAAGGATGATAATGAGCACCAGAAGAAAGATCCAGGTAGGGTCTGTTACAGGAAAATGCAGCTCAAAACCAAACAAATTCATACATACAATTATTAATTCGAATCAGCAATTAAAGCCGTTATCGCTTTGTTTCACTTCGCCAGGAGTTATCACTCGCTTTGCTCGTTAGGAGTTAAATCTTAAGATGTACAAGATACAAAATGCTGAGGCGTGAAACGCCGGTAACTTCTGTAACTTCTTTAACTTCCGATTCGCGTTATTTCTGCAAAAGTAACAAAAAAACGGGGCTTATGGATATGAGATATAGCAAATTGTAGTATTTTTGCAGTTCAAAAACCAAAAAGAGATGAAAGTAGCTATTGTTGGCGCAAGCGGAGCCGTAGGACAAGAGTTTCTACGCGTGCTCGATGAAAGAAATTTCCCATTGGATGAGTTAGCGCTGTTCGGCTCTGAACGTAGCGCCGGAACAACATATACTTTCCGCGGTAAACAGATCGGAGTGAAACTCCTTCAACACAACGATGATTTCAAAGATATAGACATTGCCTTTACTTCTGCGGGAGCGGGAACGGCTAAAGCGTTCGAACAGACAATTACGGAACACGGCGCGGTGATGATCGATAATTCAAGCGCTTTCCGTATGGACAACGATGTTCCGTTGGTAGTGCCGGAAGTTAACGCGGCCGATGCAAAAGATCGCCCACGCCGTATAATCGCCAATCCGAACTGTACAACGATACAGATGGTGGTTGCGTTGAAAGCGATTGAAAACCTTTCGCACATCAAAACCGTACATGTGTCTACTTATCAGGCGGCAAGCGGAGCAGGCGCGGCGGCAATGGACGAATTGTACGAACAATATCGCCAAGTATTGGCGGGCGAAGAAGTGACTATAGAAAGGTTTGCCTATCAGTTGGCATTCAACCTGATTCCCCAAGTGGACGTTTTTACAGACAATGGATACACGAAAGAAGAGATGAAGATGTTCAATGAAACGCGCAAGATCATGCACTCGGATGTAAAGGTAAGCGCGACTTGTGTTCGTGTTCCGGCGCTTCGTTCACACTCGGAAAGCATCTGGGTAGAAACTGAACGCCCTGTTTCCGTTGAAGAAGCCCGTGAAGCATTTTTAAAAGCAGAAGGTGTGGTGTTGATGGATAATCCTGCCGAAAAAGAATATCCGATGCCGTTATTCCTGGCTGGAAAAGATCCGGTATACGTAGGCCGTATCCGCAAAGACCTGACGAACGAGAATGGATTAACTTTCTGGACGGTAAGCGACCAGATCAGGAAAGGCGCCGCATTGAACGCAGTACAGATTGCGGAGTATCTGGTAAAAGAAAAAGCATTGTAAACGTGTCTTTGAGCAAACAGCATGGTATCGCTTAGCGATATCACAGGCCACATTTTAGCGTCGGGCAAATATTAGTTTATTATGTGAATATATTTAAAACCGCCCGATTTATGTTCTTATTTTAGATATAATACTTACCTTTACCGCCGTAAACGAAATGTGGAGAGATTTGAGTAGCTTGCAACCACAGAAAAAAATGCTAAAAACAGACATTCCTTTCTGTGCTTCCGCATCGCCCTACTCATCTTGATCTTACGATTATAAATGATTAATTTTCAAATTGATGAGTTATTTATTCACATCCGAATCGGTGTCCGAAGGGCACCCTGACAAAGTGGCCGATCAAATATCGGACGCTGTACTGGACGAACTGTTGGCCTATGACCTCAGTTCCAAAGTAGCTTGCGAAACTCTGGTAACTACCGGACAGGTGGTACTGGCTGGAGAAGTGAAATCCGAAGCATACGTAGATCTTCAGGATGTGGCTCGCCAGGTAATCAAACGTATTGGTTACACCAAAGGCGAGTACATGTTTGAAGGAAACTCTTGTGGCGTTTTCTCCGCTATTCATGAGCAAAGCGCGGATATTAACCGTGGTGTGGAACGCAAAGACCCGATGGAACAGGGAGCGGGAGACCAAGGAATGATGTTTGGTTACGCAACCAATGAAACTGAAAACTACATGCCGTTGTCACTCGACTTGTCGCACCGTATACTTCAGACGCTGGCGGATATTCGTCGCGAAGGTGAAGTGATGACCTATTTACGCCCCGATGCAAAGAGCCAGGTTACGATTGAATATGATGACAATGGCAAACCCGTACGTATAGATACGATTGTGGTATCGACTCAACATGACGACTTTGTGCAACCGGCCAATGGTTCTGTAGAAGCACAATTAAAAGCCGACGAAGAAATGTTGGCTGTTATCCGCAAAGATGTGACCAGGACCCTGATGCCTCGTGTAATTGCTTCAATCAATCACCCGGAAGTATTGACGCTGTTTAACGATCATATCACCTACCATGTGAATCCAACCGGAAAGTTCGTGATTGGCGGCCCGCATGGCGATACCGGCCTGACCGGCCGCAAGGTCATTGTTGATACGTATGGTGGGAAAGGCGCTCATGGCGGTGGCGCTTTCTCGGGAAAAGACCCCAGTAAGGTAGACCGTAGCGCGGCTTACGCTGCGCGCCATATCGCTAAGAATCTGGTGGCAGCCGGTGTGGCCGATGAAATCCTGATACAGGTGTCATACGCCATTGGTGTAGCCCGCCCGATCAATATCTATGTAAATACCTACGGCCGTAGCCGTATAAATATGAGTGATGGTGAGATTGCCGGAAAGATAGATGAACTGTTCGATCTTCGCCCAAAAGCAATCGAAGACCGTCTGAAACTACGTAACCCAATCTATAGTGAAACCGCGGCTTATGGACACATGGGACGTGAACCGCGTGTGGTGACCAAACGTTTCAACTCTCGCTATCAAGCGGATAAGGCGCTGGAAGTAGAACTCTTCACTTGGGAAAAACTGGACTATGTAGACCAGGTGAAAGCCGCTTTCGGATTGTGATCGGCAACAGCTATTAATTTTTCTTCTCTATGGCGGAAATCTCTAAACTTTCCGTACTTTTGCATTTGTAAGTATCAATGATCCGATGAATAATATAAATTCTGTTTGCGTATACTGTGCTTCAAGTACGAAAATAGATAAAGCTTATTTTGATGCGGCCGAAGAACTGGGCCATCTTTTGGGCGAGAAGAACATCCGTTTGATCAATGGAGCAGGAAGTATTGGCCTGATGCGCGCTGTGTCTGACGCAACCCTTGCGGCAGGTGGAAAAGTGACCGGAGTTATTCCCCGATTTATGGTAGAGCAGGGTTGGCAACACAACGGTCTGACGGAATTGATCGAAGTAGAGAGTATGCACGAGCGTAAGCAGACAATGGCTGCTTTGAGTGACGCGATCATCGCCCTGCCTGGTGGGGTCGGAACTTTGGAGGAATTGCTGGAAATTATCACCTGGAAACAGCTTGGGCTTTATCTGAACCCGATCGTCATTCTGAATATAAAAGGCTATTTTGATCCTTTGCTGGAGATGCTTGAGAAAGCCATCGAAGAGAATTTCATGCGTCGTCAACATGGCGATATATGGGTGGTGGTCAATACGCCGGAAGATGCTATAGAAGCTGTTTATCAGACACTTGTCTGGGATGGGTCCATCCGTAAACTCGCCGCGTTATGAATATCCCTATACCCTATACCCCTAAGGCCGATGATGGTATTGTGATTATTCTGCTATGTTGTTTCTTCCTTTTCGCTTATGTGTTGTCTAAAGTAAAAAAGTTCCTTTGGCAGCAAGGTAATAACTTTATTCTACATAAAAAAAGAACCAGTATTTTCTCTTCGTCAACTGTAACCGATGTTCACTATTTGTTATTGTTAGTGCTACAAGCCAGCATACTTGTAGGTATTTGCTTCTTCAACTATTTTTATAATACGATCCCCCTTCTGGTGCAACATGTCCATCCTTATTTGTTATTGGGAATTTATACAGGTGTATGTCTTGTTTACATTATCCTTAAATGGCTCATATACTCTCTTCTGGGATGGACCTTCTTCGAAAGAGGGATAACCGATATGTGGTTGGAGTCATATTCTACGATCATTTATTATCTCGGATTTGTACTTTTTCCCTTTGTTCTCTTCCTTATTTATCTTGACTTAAACACTTATATAATGGTTATTATCGGACTTGGTCTGATAATTTCCGCTAAGTTATTGGTATTCTACAAATGGCTAAAGTTTTTTTTCAATAATATCTATGGATTTCCGCTATTAATTTTGTACTTTTGTGCCCTTGAAATTATACCTTATCTCATTTATTATCAGGTGTTGACCAAGATCAATAATTTATTGTTACTAAAAATTTAGGAAGTTGAAAATCAAAAAAGTACTGGTGTCACAACCAAAGCCTGCATCCGAAAAATCTCCTTATTACGATATTGCAGAGAAATATGGAGTAAAAATTAATTTCCGCCCCTTTATCAAGGTTGAACCTCTTTCCGCAAAAGAGTTCAGGCAACAAAAAATTACGATTCTGGATCATACTGCTATTATCTTTACATCACGTCATGCCATTGATCATTTCTTTAATTTGTGTACTGAACTGCGCGTTACGATTCCCGAGACCATGAAATATTTCTGTGTAACAGAAGCAATAGCGCTATACATCCAGAAATATGTGCAATATCGTAAACGTAAAATCTTCTTCGGACAGACCGGAAAAGTGGAAGATCTGACCCAAGCTATCACAAAACATCATGGAGAAATATTTCTGATTCCGATGTCTGATGTGCACAACGATGATCTGAAGAATATATTGGATAAACTGAATGTGAAACATTCCGAAGCCATAATGTATCGTACGGTAAGCAATGACTTCACTCAGGATGAAGAGTTTGATTATGACATGTTGGTATTCTTCAGCCCTGCCGGAGTTACATCACTGAAAAAG
Source organism: Mediterranea sp. (in: CFB group bacteria) (assembly GCA_031259755.1). Classification (GTDB taxonomy): domain Bacteria; phylum Bacteroidota; class Bacteroidia; order Bacteroidales; family Bacteroidaceae; genus Bacteroides. Next base: position 15,515 of record JAIRKY010000142.1, read on the forward strand.
AACTTTCCGGACTTTGACCAAAAGGATATAAAGATTGGAACTTTTGGTTCTACTACGGCGCAAGCTGTTCGTGACGCGGGATTGCGTTTGGACCTTGAAGCCCCGAGTGTACGGGCGCCTTCCATGACGGCTGCGCTTGATATGTTTATCAGAGAAAATAATAAGGAATAAGTATAACTTCACAATTAGTTTATATTCTTTATTCTTTCCGCGCGGTCCGCGTCTAAATATAAAATTGATGACTAACCGTTAATCGTTTCCGGTAATTGAATAATGCAGGCCAGATGGGAGGAAACACGTTGTGCAAAGCCGAACGGCTGTGCGGTAAATTGCGGATAGAGAAGTTGTTTGCCGGTGGGTCGAGATCCTTTTCGATTTACCCTTTGCGTGTTGTGTTTATGCCTATGGAGAAAACGGAAGAGGCTCTGGCGTCTATATTGATAAGTGTTTCCAAAAAGCGTTTTAAACGGGCGGTGAAACGCAATCGGATAAAGCGTCAGGTGAGAGAGGCTTATCGCAGGAATAAACATGAACTTCTGAATTTCCTTGATGAAAGAACAGAAGGAATGGCTATCGCTTTTATCTATCTCGCAAACGAATTTGTGCCGACCGATGAGATAGAGAGAAAAATAAAGATCATACTGGCGCGAATAATAGAAAAGTCAGTATGAAAAAGTTTCTGTCCTATATGCTGCTCGCGCCTATTTATTTTTACCGCACCTGCATTTCTCCCCTTACGTCTCCTTCTTGTCGCTTCACTCCGACCTGTTCGCAATACGCCATAGAGGCTATTAAAAAGCATGGTCCGTTCAAAGGATTCTATCTGGCGATTCGGCGGATTCTGCGTTGCCATCCTTGGGGTGGGTCGGGCTATGACCCTGTTCCCTGATTGAGCGCACGCGCTATAGCGCCGACCTTTCTATCAGCCAATTAACGGAAAAGACACAGAAAAATATTCACAACGTCTTTTTTAAATAGTAAGAGTTGTTTGTTCAAACAAAGAATCGTACTTTTGCACACACAAAATAAGGAATTTAATAATGAATTTTGTAGAAGAACTAAGATGGAGAGGCATGGTTCATGACATGATGCCCGGAACAGATGAACAGTTACAGAAAGGAATGACCTCCGCTTATGTAGGTATTGATCCTACAGCCGATTCTTTACACATCGGCCACTTGGTAAGTATAATGATGTTGAAACATTTTCAACGCGCAGGACATCGCCCCATCGCTCTGATTGGCGGAGCTACCGGTATGATTGGCGACCCTTCGATGAAGTCAGCCGAACGTAACCTGTTGGACGAAGCAACTCTCCGTCACAACCAGGAAAGCATTAGGAAACAATTAGCGAGGTTTCTGGATTTCGATTCGGATGCTCCTAACGCCGCTAAGTTGGTGAACAACTATGACTGGATGAAGGATTATTCGTTCCTGGATTTTATCCGTGATATCGGAAAGCATCTGACCGTCAATTATATGATGGCGAAAGACTCGGTGAAGAAACGTCTCAGTGGCGAGGCGAGTACAGGATTGTCTTTTACTGAATTCTCTTATCAACTTTTGCAAGGATATGACTATTTATATCTGTACCGGAATGAAGGCGTACGCTTGCAAATGGGAGGTTCCGACCAATGGGGCAATATTACTACCGGTACGGAATTAATTCGTCGTAAGTTGGGTAGCGAAGCGGAAGCGTTCGCTCTTGTATGTCCGTTGATTACGAAGGCTGACGGTGGGAAATTCGGTAAGACAGAATCGGGTAATGTATGGTTAGACCGTCGTTATACTTCCCCTTATAAATTCTATCAGTTCTGGTTGAACGTAAGCGATGCGGATGCGGCTAAATATATCCGTATATTCACAACTTTGGATCAGGAAGAGATCAAGGCGCTCGAAGAAGAACAAGCTGCCGCTCCTCACTTACGTCCGTTGCAGAAAAGGCTGGCGAAAGAAATTACAGTAATGGTACATACGGTGAAAGACTATGAGGCTGCTGTGGAAGCATCCGGCATTCTTTTCGGTCATGCAACTTCCGACGTATTGAAAAAGTTGGATGAGGATACCCTGCTTGCTGTATTCGAAGGCATTCCTCAGTTTGAAGTATCAAAAGAAACTTTAGCTACAGGAGTGAAAGCCGCCGGCCTGTTTGTGGAAAATGCCGCTGTATTCCCATCTAAAGGCGAGATGCGTAAGCTTGTTCAAGGTGGAGGGGTATCGGTAAATAAAGAAAAGTTGGAAACGCCTGATCAGGTAATTACGACTGCCGATTTGCTTAATGATAAGTATCTGTTGGTGCAGAAAGGTAAGAAAAACTATTATTTGGTTATCGCTACGTAAAAAACAGGCGGAAGATTTGGACGCGTAGATGAGGATTCTTATCTTTGCACCGCTTTTTGGCGAAAGCGTCGTATCTTTGTCCTATGGTGTAATGGTAGCACATCTGATTTTGGTTCAGACAGTCTAGGTTCGAATCCTGGTAGGACAACAAAATGGGAATAAAAGCTGCTATAACCTAATATTAACCGTCCGACTTTCCGGGTGCAGTTCACAATCACATGTTTTTTCCGGCATAATGCAAAGTATGGATACCGAAGTTCTTTTGTATTGAATAAAGGTTCTTAGGATTGATCTTGGGAGCTTTGACGCCGGATAACAAGACGGCTTCACTCTTTTCTACAAAGATCTCGTCCCACAGCTCATCGTCAATAAATGATTGTAGCAATTGACTGCCTCCTTCGATCAGTAGTGTTTGTATACGGCGTTGCTCAAGATCGGACATGATCTGTAACAGCAAAGGTTTTTCACTGTTCAGCGTGATATATTCCACTTGTCCCGTCTTTTGGCATGTTTTTGTTGTGTAGACCAGCGTCGGGATGTCGCCGTCAAACAGATGTAGCTGGCGGTTTAGCGCCAGATTCTTGTCCAATACGATGCGAAGCGGGTCTTTGCCATACCAATGGCGTACATTTAGCGATGGGTTGTCCAGTAAGGCGGTATTTGTTCCTACCATAATAGCGTCTGCTTCCGCTCTTTTCTTGTGCGCCAACATTATCGTGTGATCCGTAGATAGCTTGGCTGCTGTTCCCTCTGTACGGTTGACATCCATGAAACCGTCTGCCGACTCCGCCCATTTCAGCATGATGTATGGGCGGTGCAGCGTGTTCGCTATAATGAAATGACGGATGAGCCGGCGACATTCTTCTTCCAGTATGCCTGCTACAACCTCCCGTCCGGCATCGCGTAGCTTTTGTACACCTTTTCCTGCTACCTTTATAGAGGGGTCCTGGCATCCGACCACGATCCGGGGTATTTGTTTATCGATGATCAGGTCGGCGCAAGGAGGCGTTTTGCCATAATGCGAACAAGGCTCCAGGCTGACATACAGGGTGGAACGTTTCAGCAGGGATCCGTCTTTTACTGAGCGGATGGCGTTCACTTCTGCATGGGGCCCGCCACATTTTATGTGATATCCTTCTCCTATGATCTTGCCATCGCATACGATCACCGCGCCCACCATTGGATTGGGCGAAACGTTGTTTTGCCCGTTCTTAGCCAGTTGAATGCATCGGCGGATGTAGATTTCATCTTCTTTCATCTTTTATTATATGCTAAAAAGTTATCTTTGCATCTTAAAATACGTATGACTGATATCAATGCTTATATCACACACTCTTTGCAGGGCCTTTATCCTTTACGGGAGCTGCAAAGTCTTACCAAGATCATCTGTAAGGACCTGCTCGGACTGGATGAAACAGATATCTATTTGCGCAAAGATATTAAATTATCCGATAACGGGCGGCGTTTATTGGAACAGACTGTCGACCGGTTGAAGCATCATGAGCCTATCCAGTATATACGTGGAACCGTCGGCTTTTATGGTTCGGTCTTTCATGTAGAGCCCGGGGCGCTGATCCCAAGGCCTGAGACGGAAGAATTGGTAGACCTTATCCTGAAAGAGAATTCCGGAGAAATCCGTATCCTTGACATCGGGACGGGTAGTGGTTGCATTGCCGTTTCTTTGGCGAAACATTTGCCTGCCGGGCGGGTCGATGCCTGGGATGTATCCGGAAAGGCATTGTCTGTTGCAAGGCGGAATGCCGGTGAGTTGGATGTCGGCGTTCGTTTTTCCCAGGTGGATGTGTTCGGTGTTGAGCCGGAAAAGGATAAATACGATGTTATTGTCAGTAACCCTCCTTATATAAAGGAAAAAGAAAAAGAATTCATGGGCCGGAACGTATTGGATTGGGAACCGGAGCTTGCTTTGTTTGTTCCTGATAATGATCCGCTACGTTTTTATCGACGTATTGCGGAGCTCGGAACGGACATGCTCGTTCCGGATGGTAAGCTCTATTTTGAGATCAACCGGGCACATGGGCCTGAAACGGTTGAATTGCTGAATATGTCAGGCTATAGGAGTGTTCGGTTAAGAAAGGATTTATTTGGAAATAACAGAATAGTAACCGCAGTCAAATGAGTACGATCAAAGAAGAAATTGCTATAAAACGTATTGCCGACTATTGTGCGAAAAGTGAGCGAAGCCGGGCGGATGCCTATGAAAAGTTGAAAAAATGGGGGTTTGATAATAAGATGATCGAGAGTATACTGCATGCTTTGGAAATGAGCGGCTTCATTAATGATGACCGTTTTATCCGGAGTTTTGTGAACGATAAATTCCGCCTGAATAAATGGGGGCGTTTGAAGATCGCGCAGGCGTTGGCTTTGCGTAAGATCCCTGCGACAGTATATCAACCTTATTTGAATAATATTGACGAGGACGAATACGTGGCTACGCTGAAATATCTTCTTAATATGAAGAGGCGTAGCATCCAAGGCAGGAATAAAAAAGATAAAGAAGCTAAACTTGTCCGGTTTGCTATCAGCCGGGGCTTTGAGATGCGATATATCAGGCAATGCCTGAATTTACCCGACTAATGATCAATTATTTGCGGAGGCTGTCTGAGGAATGGCCTGCTTAAAAAAGATATGTTTTTTCTTTTCCCAATCCATTCTATTTCTTTATTTTTGCATCATATATTATCAAGCTCAATATAGTTATGAAGAATTTAGAGAGAATCTTTGCAGAGAAGTTGTTGAAAATTAAAGCGATCAAGCTACAGCCGGCGAATCCGTTTACTTGGGCTTCAGGATGGGAGTCGCCGTTCTACTGCGACAACCGCAAAACATTATCTTATCCCTCTCTACGTAATTTTGTGAAGATTGAAATTACGCGCCTCATATTGGAACGGTTCGGACAGGTAGACGCTATCGCAGGCGTCGCAACCGGCGCCATCCCTCAGGGGGCTTTGGTAGCCGATACGTTGAATCTTCCTTTTGTATATGTCCGTTCTACTCCGAAAGATCATGGATTGGAAAACCTTATCGAAGGCGAGCTTCGTCCGGGAATGAAAGTCGTGATCGTAGAAGACCTGATCTCTACCGGCGGTAGCAGTCTGAAGGTTGTCGAGGCTATCCGCCGCGATGGTTGTGAAGTGATTGGTATGGTCGCGGCGTTTACTTATGGGTTTGATGTTGCAGTAAAAGCATTCAAGGATGCTAAAGTGCCTTTGGTTACGTTGACCAACTACGAAGCTGTTCTTGAAGTCGCATTGCGTACCGAATACATCGATGAAGATGATGTGAAGATACTTGCCGAATGGCGTAAAGACCCCGCCCATTGGGAGTCACGGAGTTAGTAAATTGAGAATTATGAGTAAAGTTGAAAGCAACGTCAAAGTCGTTCCGTTCAGTCAGGAACGTGTGTACAATAAATTGTCGGATTTGAGCAATCTGGAGTCAGTAAAGAATGAGATACCCGCCGATAAAATACAGAATATGAACTTTGATCAGGACACGCTTACGTTTAATGTGCCACCTGTGGGTGAGATTACATTGAAGATCATTGAGCGTGAGCCTTGTAAATGCATTAAGTTTGAAACCATCAGGTCGCCCATGCCTTTTAACCTGTGGATACAGATCGCCCCTGTGTCGGAAGAAGAGTGCAAAATGCGCCTGACCGTTGGCGCCGACATTAATCCGTTCATGAAAGGTATGATCCGGAAACCCTTGCAGGATGGGTTGGAAAAGATGGCCGGCATGTTAGCCATGATACGATATTAGTAACTACCAACTCTGTCTACTAACTTCTGATATGAAAAAACTTTGGGAAAAGAATGTTCGGGTAAATAAAGAGATCGAGCGTTTTACGGTAGGGCGTGATCGTGAGATGGACCTGTATCTGGCAAAGTACGATGTCATGGGCTCTATGGCGCATATCACTATGCTGGAGAGTATCGGCTTGTTGACCTCCGGCGAATGGCAGGCATTGCTTGCCGGGCTTAGGAATATCTATTCGGAAATAGAGAAAGGCCGTTTTGTGATTGAGGATGATGTGGAAGATGTACATTCACAGATTGAGCTTCTGTTGACCCGCCGTTTGGGTGATGCAGGTAAGAAAATCCATAGTGGACGTTCGCGCAACGATCAGGTATTGCTCGACTTGAAACTCTTTACCCGCGCGCAGATCAGAGAGATTGCCGAGGATGTGGAAACTCTTTTCCGGGTATTGATTGATCGGAGTGAGAAGTATAAACATGTTCTGTTGCCGGGCTATACGCACTTACAGATTGCCATGCCGTCGTCCTTTGGGTTATGGTTCGGAGCTTATGCCGAAAGTCTGGTCGATGATATGTTGTTCTTACAGGCTGCTTATAAAATGTGCAACCGGAATCCGTTGGGCTCTGCTGCCGGATATGGTTCTTCATTTCCCCTCAACCGTACGATGACCACCGAACTTTTGGGATTCGATTCGATGAACTACAACGTGGCGTACGCGCAAATGGGACGCGGAAAAATGGAGCGTAACGTGGCTTTTGCTCTGGCCGGCGTCGCGGGAACCGTTTCGAAGCTGGCTTATGATGCTTGTCTGTACAATAGCCAGAACTTTGGTTTCGTGAAACTCCCTGATGAGTGTACCACAGGGTCAAGCATCATGCCTCATAAGAAGAATCCGGATGTCTTCGAACTTACCCGCGCCAGGTGCAATAAGCTACAGGCATTACCGCAGCAGATCATGATGATTGCCAATAACTTGCCATCCGGATATTTCCGCGATTTACAGATCATCAAGGAGATATTTATTCCTGCATTCGAGGAACTCAAAGATTGCCTGCGCATGACTGCTTATATTATTAAAGAAATGAAAGTAAACGAGCATATCCTCGATGATGATAAATATCTGCCGATCTTCAGTGTGGAAGAAGTGAATCGTCTTGTCCGTGAAGGCATGCCGTTCCGTGATGCCTATAAGAAAGTGGGATTAGACATTGAAGCCGGTAATTTTTCACACGATAAGCAAGTACGCCATACTCACGAGGGTAGCATAGGCAACTTGTGCAATGAGTCCATTAACCTGCTGATGCAGAACATTATTGACGGTTTCGGTTTTCGCCGTGTGGAACAAGCAGAAGCAAAGCTCGTTAATCCGCGTTAATCTGCGTTTAAAACTTAACATTATGTACATTCCTTCGGAAACCCGTTATTCGGGACAAATGTCATATCGTTATTGTGGTAACAGCGGCCTTATACCGCCGGCTGAATGAGATAGAGAAAATACTGTAGAAAAGTTTGGCGGGTAAATGAAAAGCTTTTATCTTTGCACGCGTTGAACGCGAAAGTAGCTCAGTTGGTAGAGCATAACCTTCCCAAGGTTAGGGTCG
>JAIRKY010000050.1 GCA_031259755.1 Mediterranea sp. (in: CFB group bacteria)
ATCAATATTTTGCGCACTTCCCTGAAAAACAAAGAATAGCAATATGCCTGAATAGATCTTCCTCATAACATAAGAACTGATAAAATTAAGAATATACAATCATAAAAGGCTATTTCAACCTATAGAATCAATACTTTCTATAAATATGAGTTGTTCAAAATTACAAAATAAATGAAATAAATCAAATTTACGATACTTTTTTCATCGCTAAATATCTCAACTCCGCATTTGTCGGATGAACCATAACTAAGAATGCCCGGACATTAAACTTAATGTCCGGGCATTGTTTTTTATCGGAGTTCTTTCTTCGCGCTTTTTGACCTCCCCGATTTCTACTAATGTAATATTTTTATTCCGGTTATTCTTCAGTAGAAGTACCTTTCTTACTTATCATCATGTAAGCAATTGGAGATGCAATGAACAGGGAAGAGAGCGTACCAAAGATCACCCCGAGAATCATTGCAAAGGCAAAGCTACGGATAGAATCACCGCCAAGGACGAAGATACATAGCAATACGATCAATGTACTCAATGACGTATTGATCGTACGATTCAAGGTAGTATTCAGCGAATCGTTGAACAACAGTTTACGATTACGCTTCGGGTACAGGCCGAAGAACTCACGTACACGGTCAAAGATCACCACTTTATCATTGATAGAGTAACCAATAGCGGTCAGGATCGCACCGATAAATGTTTGATCGATTTCAAGAGAGAAAGGTAAGATTCCCCATAACAATGCGTATGCACCCAGAATGAACAGTGTGTCGCAAGTTAATGCCACCACAGAACCCACACTATATGCCACGTTACGGAAACGAAGCAAAATATAAAGTCCGATAGCAATAAGCGAGAACAATACAGACCAGAATGCTGAAGTCTTAATATCGTCGGCAATACTTGGGCCCACTTTCTGCGAACTCACAATACTGCCACCCGTATGATTCTCACGGTCAATGAACGTTTCCAAAGAAATATTCTCTGTTAACAACGGCCTCAATGATTCATACAAATAAGCTTCAATCTCTGAATCTACTGTATTCGCACTTTCTTCAATGCGGTAGTTGGTGCTGATACGAACAGTCTTCTTATCTGTGCCTATGGCAATAACACCGACATTAGCGCCTTCAAACTTGTTCGCAATAAGTTCACGCACTTGTTCCGGCTCGATCGGGTTTACGAACTGAACCTTAAAGTTACGTCCGCCTGTAAAATCAATACTCTGGCTCAAACCGCGGATACCCAATACTGCAATACAAATCACAGCAACTACCCCTGTGATCGTAAACCATCTCTTATTCCTACCGATAAAGTCAAAACTCGGACGAAGGAACCAACTCTTCGACAACTTCGAAGTAAACGTCAGGTTCAGCAATTTATCTTTACTCATGAAATGTTCGTAAACCAAACGGGTCAGGAACACAGCCGTAAAGAACGATATGGTAATACCGATCATCAAAGTCGTGGCGAAACCACGGATAGGGCCTGTACCGAAGTTAAACAGGATAAGAGCCGTGATCAACGAAGTGATATTCGAGTCAAAGATCGCTGAGAATGCGTTGGAATAACCGTCGGCTAAAGCTTTCTTAACGGCTTTGCCTGCTCTCAACTCTTCTTTTGTACGTTCGTAGATAAGTACGTTGGCATCCACCGCCATACCCAGTGCAAGCACCATACCGGCAATACCCGACATCGTCAAAGCTGCCTGGAAAGAAGCAAGGATACCCAAGGAGAAGAACATATTAAAGACAAGCGCGCCGTTTGCGATCATACCCGGTATGAATCCGTAAACCGTACACATATAAATCATCAGCAGGATCAAGGCCACGATGAATGAGAAGACACCCGCGTTAATAGATTCCTGACCCAGCGAAGGGCCAATGATATCTTCCTGTACGATGTGCGCAGGAGCCGGCATCTTACCTGACTTCAATACATTAGCCAAGTCTTTTGATTGTTCGGGTGTAAAATGGCCTGTGATCTGTGAACGTCCACCTGTGATCTCAGAGTTCACGTTCGGCGCTGAATATACGTAACCGTCAAGTACGATAGCTATTGATTTACCAATGTTTTGCTTAGTCAGCAACGCCCATCTTCTCGAGCCATCCGTATTCATCGACATGCTTACGGCAGGTTTGCTGTATTGGTCGAACTCGTCTCTCGCATCAACTACCACATCACCTTCAAGTGGCGCTCTACCATTACGCTCGGTAGATTTGATCGCATACAGCTCATACGTTTGCCCTATGCTGGCTTCGGTCGAAGAAATCGAAGCGACTCCCCATTTCAGACGAAGTTCCTTAGGGAATTCACCTGATATTTCTTTCATCGCAAGAAATGTATTGATCTCAGCCGTATCTCTCGCAATAGCCCACCCTACAACTGGGCCTTGGCCGCTACTATTCAATTGCAATATGGATTGCAACGGATGATCTTTCTTCATTTGAGCCACAGTTGCAGCATCTTTCTTATCTGCACTTTCACCCAATACAGAGGCCAGTAAGCTATCTCTCTGGTTTGTAACATTCTCTACCACCGGCGTTTCCGGTTCTTCCGTTGCAGCAGTTTCAGTATCTGTTTGAGACAAGATGTTGCGTAGTCTTACATCCGCAGTCTGCAGGTAAGGAACGATTTCTCTCGCATGGTATGTTTCCCAAAATTCGAGGTTAGCGGAACCCTGGAGAAGTTTTCTCACGCGTTCGGGTTCTTTGATCCCCGGAAGTTCCACCATGATACGTCCCATTCTGTCTTCCAATCTTTGGATGTTGGGCTGCACCACACCAAAGCGGTCGATACGTGTACGAAGTACGTTGTATGAGTTATCGATGGCCGCTCTGATTTCTTCTCTCAATACTTTTTCAACTTCCGCGTTGGTTGATTTCTGAGTGATCTTATCTTTCAGCTTTTGAGTGGCGAAGAGTTCGGACAGTCTGGCGCCCGGGACCTCTTTTTGATAGGCTCCGGCGAATAAAGAAACGAAGTCATCCTGGCTCGTAGCCTGCAAGGCCGTAGCAGAAGCCAAAGCTCTATTGAATGTTTCATCGGGTTTGTTATCCGCCAATGCTTTTACCACATCGGCAACGGACACCTCAAGAATAACGTTCATACCGCCCTTCAGGTCCAATCCCAGTCCAATCTCCATTTCACGACACTGTTTCAGCTTATAGTTGCCCAACCACACTTTTTTATTCGCAAGCGAATCCAGGAAGTGTTGTTCCAGTCTGACATCGCCATCCGCATACTCAGCCGCTTTCTTCGCGTAGTAGGCTGTAACGAAAGAGAAAGAAAGGTAGAACAGACACACAAGTGTGAGCAATACCGCTAAAACTTTTACAAATCCTTTGTTTTGCATTTTAGTTTGAGTTTTATATTATTAATTTTAATTTCATTCTTAAAGGTTGCAAATATAGCTTTTTTTTCACTTTCAAATACTTTCGGAAGCTAAATATTTGATGGATAAGCATTATTTACCGAAGCAGCCGCTTCCCTAAATAACGAACCGGATACCAAACGGATAATAGCCCCATGAGCATAACCGTGATAAAGACAAATAATATATCGTCGACATGGACACTCACCGGATAAGCGTCGACCAGATAAATGCCTCCGGAAACATTCAGTGTCAGGAAACTAAACTCCTGCTGGGCCAGGCAAAGAACCAATCCAAGCACAATACCGCTCAAAGCGCCAAAGAAAGAGATCATCCAACCTTCCAGAAGAAATATACGGGAAATCAACTTGTCGCTTGCACCCAGTTTTCGCAAAGTTGTTACATCTTCTTTCTTGTCAATGATAAGCATTGACAGTGAGCCGACCACATTAAAACAGGCGATCATCAAAATGAAAGTCAGGAAGAGATAAGAAATAAGTTTCTCGATCTCCATGATACGGAAAATGTCTTCCTGCTGTTCATAGCGGCCTTGAACGAGAAAGTCGGGACCTAACAAATTCGCTATCTTTTTTTGGATAGCGGAAAGATTAGCATGGGGAGCGAGTTTCAATTCAATAGAGGAAACTTCGGTAGAATAATCAAACAGGCGGCGGGCGAAATCAATAGAGGTCAGAATATATTGGGCGTCGTATTTTTGTTGATTCACCACAAATACGCATCCCGGAGAGAACAGATATTCACGGTTGAAAGATGCCCCAGGGTTAGCCATATTCACTTTGGCATTTCGTTTGGGAGCATAAACGGACAAGGGATCGACGAATTGCAGTCCGGCGCCCAATATAGGAACCAGCTCAATACCCAGAACACCATAATCAACAACCTCATCGCGAAGTTTGAACGGTCCGGTTCCTTTCAGGATACGATCAATAGATGTCAGGTCTTTAAAATTGTCTTCCACTCCTTTTATTATAGCCATTACCTGATGATCCTTATATTCCACCATTGCCTGTTCTTCCAACGCTTCGGTCAACACTTCTATTTCAGGCCATGTCCGCATAGATCGGATACGCTCGTCCTGTCCGTCAAACGTCTTGCCTTCGCGGACGGTTATTTTCAGTTCGGGATCAAAGAAAGTAAACAGGCCGGCCACCATATCCTGAAAACCGTTCATCACGGAAAGGGTACACACTAACGATAGCGTAGCAAGCGCTACCCCGCAAACGGATATGCCGGAAATAACATGAATAGCATTATGCTTCTTCTTAGAGAAGAGATAACGCCTGGCTATATAAAAAGGAAGATACACTTCGGTATTTATTTCAGCAGAGCATCGATCTTATCAATGTAATCCAAAGAGTCGTCCACAAAGAATTTCAATTCGGGTATAATACGCAATTGAAACCTTACCCGTTTACCCAATTCGTAACGAACGCTCTTCATGTTATCATTGATATTCTTCACCAACTCTTTGCTCTTTTCCGAAGGGAATATACTCAGGTAAACCTTGGCTATACTCAAGTCGGGGCTGATACGCACCACGCTGACCGAGATCAATGTACCAGGCATAGCTTTCGTTTGTAACAGGAATATATCGCCCAACTCTTTCTGAAGTAAACGGGCTATCTTGTTTTGTCTGGTTCTTTCCATATTATTATTAATGAGCCTTAATCAGATAACTAACAGCGTTACCACTCTATTCATCGTCAGCAAAGTTACTGAAATATTCTGTTTCCGGCAGATGATTCCCGTAAGTTTTTTGAGACTGCCGTAAAAAAGAGCGCAAAACCTAAGGGAGTTCGATCTCCCTCGATTTCGCGCTCTTAAATCAGACACATTTAATTACTGAATAGGCTCTCCCTTATAGAAATCAAGAACCTTTGAACGGAACATATAATCATATTTCGCTTGTATCTTGTCGGACAACGCTTTCATCAGATTCAACTTGGCCTCATTATATTCAATGGAAGTCGCCTTTCCATTTTCAAACTTCTCACCCATCAGGCGGAAAGATTCCTCATTAGCGCCCACAGCGGCAACGCTGGAATTATATTTAGCTTCGGCGGCGACAGCGTTATACCATGCCTGCTGTATTTCTTTATATAAACTTTTCCTGGTTTCATCTAACTGAATGGAATAGCTTAACCTTTGCAATTTCGCATTGCGTACTCTGTTGCGCGTAGCGAAACGGTTAAAGATGGGCACGCTTAAACTGAAACCAAGATATTTGTTAAAGTGATTATCCAACTGGGTGAAGAAATTATCACCCGCATGTCCTTGGGTTGTATAGAAGCTTGATCCCAATCCTGCGCCAAAAGAAAGCGTCGGGTAATAACCGCTTTGTGCGATACGAATGCTCTTTTCACTTCCTTCCAGACGATATTGAGCTGCCAGGATCTCCGGCCTGACAGCCATTGCCTGAACAAAGATCGCATCCGGAGGAGTGAGTTTCTCAAAGGCCGGCTCTTCATCCGGAGAGGCCGGAAAGAATCCCTCAGGAGTAGGTAATTCGAGCAACTGGCTCAACTCGAGTAAGGAAATGCTGTAATTATTATCGGCTTGCACCACGCTCATCTCATCCTGGGCTACACGCGCCTTCGCTTCCGCAACCTCAGCCGGAGAGGACTTTCCGACTTCTTTCAAACGGGTCATACGGTTCAATTGTTCTCTGCTCAGAGCAACCTGCTCTTTCGCCACCATAGCCAATTCCTGATTAAACAATACCTGTACGTATGCGGAAGCGACACTAATCGCTATATCATTTTTAGCTTTATTCAGGTCTTCAACAGCAGCCTTCAGATTCAATTTCGATAACGAATACTGGTTCGGCAGTTCAAATCCGGTAAATAAAGGCACATTTGTACTTAAGCTGAAGCTCGCCGTTGAATTGTTCGTATTAGAATACGAGTTATCAACCGGTGAAGCCGCCCGCCCCCAACTATAATTCTGGCTCGCGCTACCATTCAGATTCGGCAGGCGCGCCCATTTAGCCGTATTTACCTCCACTTTACTCTGCTCAGCCAGACTTTCAGCGCGCTGTACCGTCAGGCTATTCTCGATGGCATACGCTATACATTGCCGCAAAGTCCAGCCTCCGTCTTGCGCCGCGACAGAAGAAATAGACAATACACTTGCAAAAGCTATATATATCGGTTTTATCTTCATTACTGTTTATTTTTTGTTTTGTACTTCCATGCCACGTACCTTGTCGTTGGCAGTAACTCCATTCTTGATCTCAATCTTGATACCGTCACTCATACCGACTTCAACATGACGGCGAACAAATTCCTGTTTCGGAACACTGTCTGTCATCACCCAGACAAAAGCGCTGTCATTGCTGAATTCGAGTGTATTTTCCGGTATAGTCAGTACATTATTAGAGCGGGCCAATACGATCTCGGCATTCGCCGAGTAACCCGAACGGATCATTACCGTATCCGGGACACTGATCGCCGCTTTTATTTCGAATTGGTTAGCGCCGTTTTCTTCTACACCTTTAGGTGAGATATACTCGAGTGTAGCTTCGAAAGTATAGTTTTGTAAGGCGCCGACAGTCAATTTCACCGGCATACCTTCGTGTAAACGTCCCACTTCGGTTTCATCAATCTTGCCCAGGAAAATCAGGTCAGACATATTAGCCACTGTCGCAATCGTTGTTCCGTCGTTGAATGTGTTACTCATAATAACAGAGTTACCTTCTTTTACAGGTACATTCAGAATCAATCCGTCGATCGTGGAACGAATTAATGTGTTACTGTACGAAGCTGTCTTCTGGGTGATCCCTTCTTTTATGATATTCAAAGCATCTTTGGCATTTTCGAGTTCCTCTTTCGCTTGCTTAAAGCTCACTTCACCTTTCTCAAACTCTTCATTGCTTATCAAACCGTCACCGAAAAGTTTCCGGATACGCAAAAAGTCGGTTTCCGATTGTTTTGAGTTTATCTCAGCGATACGCACCCGGCTTTCCGCGGAGTTAAGCTGTCCCAGTTCGGGAATAACCTTCACTTTAGCAATGACTTCGCCTTTTTTCACGGTTTGACCAGCCTCTTTATATATTTGCTCAATAATACCTGAGATCTGAGGTTTGATAAGTACCTCATCACGTGGTTCTACTTTACCGGTGGCTACCGTACTTTTCTCCATGTCGGAAATAGCGGGAGTTACTGTTTCGAATACTTTAGTCTTTGGTTTTGATTTATTGTACAGGAATACAAATGTCCACAGGAAAAGAATTCCAACCAATACCAGAAGTGCGATTTTAAAAAACTTTTTCATCGTTCGTTTTATTTAATTTCTACTTATATTTTTCAAGTTTAGCATGACTTAGACTTAGCCCTTTCAATCGTGAATTGTAAATCGTCTGATCGTCAGATCTACATCATTCGTCACGTATGGCTTCGATCGGTTTTATGGCCATTGCCCTGAACGCGGGAGCCAATCCTGCTAACATACCTAATGTAAGCAACAAGAACGTGGCTCCGATAGCTGTCCAGAAACCGATCTGAAAGATTACAGGATTGGCGGCATCGGCGTTCACCATGATCTCAACGGCCTGCAAAACAAGCACTGCGAACGAAACTCCGGCCAATCCGGCTATGGCGGTGAGCGCCATACTTTCAGAAAGCACCTGTTGAAGTATATCCCGGGGATGTGCGCCAATGGCTCGCCGGATACCAATCTCGGTCGTTCTCTCCTTTACGGTCACCATCATAATATTACTTACTCCGATAGCTCCGGCCAACAACGTACCGATACCCACGATGATAACCAACCAGTTAATACCGTTCAACAGGTTATCTACCATGGAAAACATAGCTTCCGTATTCAGGAACATAACCCCCTGTTTATCATCCGGAGCAATCAAGTGGGTTCTTTTTACAACGGTTTCAATCTCCGATTGCAGATCAACGACTTTCACTCCCGGTTTGGCTGTAATACAAACCATGTCGATATAGCGTCCCAGGTTGTAGGTCTGTTGCATAGTGGTATAGGGTATCACGACGCTCTCGGAAGCTTCTCCGTTGATCTGAATGTTCCCTTCGGAGACATTCACCCCTATGACGCGGTAGTAAACACCATCTACACGGATGTATCTTCCTAACGGGTCTTCGCCCTTACGAAACAGCTCTTCGTATATGCGACTGCCGATTACACATACTTTCCGGGCTTCATGGATATCAATGTCATTAATGAACCGCCCCCTGTCTATACGCTGCTTTTCTATCGCGTCATAGCTCGGATACAATCCTTTTATAATACATGTACTCTTTTTATCATCGAGCACAGCCGTTTTTCCCCAATAGTTCACCGTAGGAGTTATGACGTCGATACCCGGAACATTGCGCCGCAAACGTTCTACATCGTCTATCTCCAGATTCCACCAACGTCCTTTACGGAAGCCTTTATAGGCTTTACCGGTACGTTGAGGCCAAACGAAACAGGAATTGGACGCAAAGCCTTCAAAATTGGAAACCATAAATCCTTTCAAACCATTTCCGCCGCCCATAAGGGCGACCAGCATGAATATTCCCCAGAACACGCCGAAGGCGGTAAGTAAACTACGGGTCTTATTGCGGGTGATCGTTATGAATATCTCTTCCCACGTATCTAAATCCATTCTCATCATCTTAATCTGCTCTAAGCGCTTCGATCGGACTAATATTCACGGCTTTCCATGCAGGGAAAAGGCCAGCCAGCGTTCCGGCGATAACCAGCGTCAACGTTGCCTGTATAGCTACATCCACCCCAACCGTCGGATTGGTAAAAACAGTTTCCTCCCACATACCGGTACTCATAGTCTGGTTACCTATCACCATATTCATCAACTCGGTAACTCCAATACCCAACACCATACCGATATAGCCGAACAGCGCGGTAATAAATATACTTTCAATAACAACCAGGAACAAGATAGAACGAGGCTTGGCGCCCAGCGCTTTTCGTATTCCAAACTCACGGGTGCGCTCCCTTACCGTGATCAGCATGATATTGCTTACACCTACAATACCACTCAACAGCGTAAAGATACCGATGATCCAGATCGCCAATCTCAATACAAAAGTGGCTGTTTGCTGTTGCAGGTACTGCATAAAACGGTTCCATATCCAAAGCCCGCCGGTATCCGTAGGGTCAACGCGGTGATTGGCGTTGATCACTTTACGATATTGCTCGACAAAGGCTTCGTTGTCTTTTTCCGTAGTCAGGTTCTTGGTAGTAAAGAAGAGGTTGTTCAGTTTATCCCCTTTATTATATATGATCTGTAAGGTTGAGAAAGGTATATAAGCCTCGCGTGAGTCGCTATCCCCTCTATCGGTATAAACACCCACGATCTGATAGGCGACGCCATTACCGGAAACAAATTGCCCGATCGCTCCTTCTCTGGGAAAAAGCAGTTCTGCCGTCTTCGCGTTCAGAACAATCACTTTACGGCGTTCGCGTAAGTCAATATCATTGATAAAGCGTCCCTCTGTAATCTTCACGCGCTCTATTTCCATATAATTCGGATATACGCCGCTAAAACTCGTACTTACATATTCGGTCCCTTTGATCAGGTTGACGCCGCTTTGATATACGCGCGCTCCAACGCCAATGATATGATCGGAGAACTGAGCGGCCGTAATGCGAACGTCTTTATTATCCAACTGTATCCTACGACCTTCTTTCAGCCCGTCGTACGCCTTACCGGTCCGTCCACCCGTTACACGGACGGAGTTCATCGCCATTTCTTCCGAATTGGCTTCGAAAGCATGGATCAGCCCATTGCCTGAACCCAACAATACGATCAACATAAAAATCCCCCAGGCTACAGCAAAGCCGGTTAAGAAAGTACGAAGCTTGTTGCGACGCAGACTGCTGTATATTTCTTGCCAAATTTCAATCATAAATCGTCCGATCAGTAAATCACATTCCGTGGTTTTCTTCTACTTTCTCTATGATGCCGTCACTGATACGAATGATCTTGTTCGTTTGGTTGGCAACCTCGCTTTCGTGCGTTACAACGGCAATCGTCATTCCCGAAGCATGCAACTGCTTGAGAATGTCCATGACCTCGCGTGAGGTTTTGCTATCCAATGCTCCCGTAGGCTCGTCGGCAAGAATAATTTGCGGTTGGGTGATCAACGCGCGGGCGATAGCCACCCGTTGTTTCTGTCCGCCACTCATTTCGTTGGGTAAATGATGCGCCCAATCTTTCAATCCTAAGCGATCCAGGTATTCCAAGGCCAGTTTGTTCCGTTTTTTGCGGCTCACCCCCTGATAGAACAGCGGAAGCGCCACGTTCTCCATCGCATTCTTGAAAGAGATCAGGTTGAACGACTGAAAGACAAATCCGATCATCCGGTTCCGGTATTCCGCCGCTTTCGTCTCGCTAAGCCCCCTGATCAGCGCGTTGTTCAGGTAATATTCCCCACTGTCGTAGTTATCCAATATGCCCAATATATTAAGCAGAGTGGATTTCCCTGAACCCGAACTTCCCATAATAGAAACAAACTCGCCCCGGTTAATCTCGAGGTCAATGCCTTTAAGCACATGCAATGGCGCTCCGTTGTTGTAGGTCTTATTGATATTCTTTAAATGTATCACTATATAAAATCCGTTTAATTGAGATCTTTTTGTCTTCTGCTTTGTTAGACGAGCCAAAAGTACAAAAAGTTGCAACGCATTACGTTTTTTTCAGAAAAGATTTTGTAGACTCGCGCCGGTTTGCGTAAGTTTGTAGCCGAACAATGAATTAACTAACTCTTTAAAACAAAGTAACTATCATGAATTTGCACATGGAAAAGCCATACGTGGCGGGTATTGACATCGGTGGAACGAACACCGTCTTTGGTATTGTAGACGCGCGTGGGAATATCATTTCGAACGGCGCTGTAAAAACAGCTACATTCGATGATGCCGGCGATTATGTAGATGACGTCTGCAAACACCTGCTTCCTCTGATCGAGGCGCAAGGCGGCATAGAAAAAATAAAAGGTATCGGCATCGGCGCGCCAAACGGCAACTACTATAGCGGAACGATCGAGTTCGCCCCTAACCTGCCCTGGAAAGGCGTAATCCCATTGGCTGCCATGTTCGAGAAAAGATTGGGCGTTCCCGCCGCCCTGACGAACGACGCCAATGCCGCCGCCGTAGGAGAAATGACTTATGGCGCGGCCCGCGGTATGAAAGACTTTATCATGATCACGCTGGGAACCGGTGTAGGTAGCGGCATCGTCATCAACGGACAGGTTGTTTACGGGCATGACGGTTTCGCCGGCGAACTGGGGCATGTTATCGTACGCCGCAAGAACGGGCGCCTCTGCGGTTGCGGACGAAAAGGCTGTCTGGAAACCTACTGTTCGGCTACAGGCGTGGCGCGTACCGCCAGGGAGCTATTGGTCGCGCGCGCGGAAGCGAGCTTGCTGCGCAACATTCCGGTCGAAAGCATTACATCGAAAGACGTATATGAAGCAGCGGTACAAGGCGACGACATCGCCCAAAGCGTCTTCTCATACACCGGCGAGATCCTGGGCGAGGCATTGGCCGACTTCATCGCTTTCTCAAGCCCGGAAGCGATCATCCTGTTCGGAGGATTAGCCAAGTCGGGCGACTATATCATCAACCCGATCAAAAAAGCGATGAACGACAACCTCCTGGCCATTTTCAAAGGAAAAGCCAGACTCCTGGTGTCCGAACTTAAAGACTCAGACGCCGCCGTTCTCGGAGCCAGCGCTTTGGCTTGGGAATTAAAAGAGTTGAAAGATTGACCGGCGGTTCGCACCCATAAGAAAACTAAGATGTCATAATGAAGAAGTTCGATTTCCTTGTGATCGGATCCGGCATAGCCGGTATGAGTTTTGCGCTGAAAGTAGCCCATAAAGGCCGGGTAGCGCTGATCTGCAAAACAGGACTGGAAGAGGCGAACACCTACTACGCCCAAGGCGGAATAGCTTCGGTGACCAATACGCCGGCGGACAATTTCGATAAGCACATCCAAGACACCCTCATCGCAGGCGACTGGCTCAGTGAACGGACAACCGTGGAAATGGTGATACGCCGGGCGCCCGCCCAGATACAGGAACTCATCCGTTGGGGAGTAAACTTCGATAAGAACGAACAGGGCGAGTTCGACCTGCACCGCGAGGGCGGACATTCCGAATTCCGCATCCTGCACCATAAAGACAGTACGGGAGCGGAGATACAAAAGAGCCTCGTCCGGGCGGTCAGGCGGCATCCCAATATCGAGATTTTCGAGAACCACTTCACCATCGAGATCCTCACCCAGCACCACCTGGGCGTTACCGTAACCCGTCAAACACCCGGCATCCGGTGCTACGGGGCGTATATCCTCAACGAGGCGACCGGAAAGGTCGAGACGTTCCTATCCAAGGTCACCCTCATGGCGACAGGGGGCGCGGGAGCGATCTACCAGACGACGACCAATCTGCCGATAGCCACGGGCGACGGCATAGCGATGGTCTATCGCGCCAAAGGAACCGTAAAAGACATGGAGTTCATCCAGTTCCACCCCACGGCGCTCTATCACCCCGGCGACCGCCCCTCTTTCCTCATCACGGAAGCCATGAGAGGCTATGGCGCCGTGCTCCGCGCGCGAGACGGCAAGGAGTTCATGCACAAATATGACCCGCGCCTGTCGCTGGCGCCCAGAGACATCGTCGCCCGCGCCATCGACAACGAAATGAAAAACCGGGGCGACGACCATGTCTATCTCGACGTCACCCACAAAGACGCCGAAGAGACCCGCAAGCATTTCCCCAACATCTACGAAAAGTGCCTGCGCCTGGGCATCGACATCACAAAAGACTATATCCCCGTCGCACCGGCGGCCCATTACCTGTGCGGAGGCATACGGGTAGACCTCAACGGACAGTCGTCCATCGAAAGGCTATACGCCGCGGGCGAGTGTTCATGCACGGGCCTTCACGGAGGAAACCGTCTGGCATCCAACTCCCTGATCGAAGCGGTCGTCTATGCCGATGTAGCGGCCAAACACAGTCTGGAGGCGATGAAAGCATACGGATACAACGAAGAGATACCCGCATGGAACGACGAGGGAACCCGCTCACCCGAAGAGATGGTACTCATCACCCAAAGCATGAAAGAGGTAAATCAAATCATGAGCGCGTACGTCGGGATCGTCCGCTCCGACCTGCGACTGAAACGCGCCTGGTTAAGGCTGGACATCATTTACGAGGAAACAGAGAGTCTCTTTAAACGGAGCTTCGCCTCCAGGGAGATCTGCGAACTGAGAAACATGATCAACGTGGGCTACCTGGTGATGCGACAGGCCATCGAACGGAAAGAAAGCCGGGGATTACACTATACGATCGATCATCCCCACCGGTAACGGACAATCGCAAACATGACGGGAACAGACAACCAAGACCATACACATCGTCCGGCATACAGCGGTTCCTTGCAGTTGTCGCCCGTGTCTCCGTGTTCAAAAGAAACAAATCATAAACAACGAAATAGCAAACAGCAAATAGCAAATGGTAAATAGTAAATCATAAATAGTAAATCATAAACAACGAAATGGTAAATAGTAAATGGTAAATGACAAAACCGTCCCTGTTTCACAACAAAGACGGGATTCCGGCATTTGCTTTTACGCTTCATGCCTTTCTTGGCTATTCGCCAATTGCAACAAAACTTAATAGTGAGGGCCGCCACGCCTGGCGGTCGTCTCCAGAGTCAAATTAACGCGGGCCGGTTGTGATTCACATCATGAACCGCACAGAAGTATTACAAATATGACGGGAACGGCTACGCCGGAACATCCGTCTTTACCTTAACGTCAGTTTCTCGCAAGCCGGTGTGAACCTGCCTATTTCCGAAATATTCCGGCAGGCTCGCACCAGTTTCCTGCGCAGGAAGAAAGTAGAGTATTTTCCCAGATAACCCAGATACGAATTGAGGCACGCGCCTACCATCGCCTGTTCCTGCCTGCTTATCTCCTTTTTTTCTCCCAGCTCGCCGTCCAGCTCTCTCACCGACCGGTTGATGTTGCGTTTCGTACGGGTAACTACATAATCCCGGTAAGGCTTGACGTACACACCCAGGAAGTTCACTCCTTTTTCCACTTCCAGAAGCGCGATCTTCCTCGGATGCAGCGTCAGTCCCAGCTCTTCTTCCAGGTAACGGGCGATGACGGGAGGCAGTTGTTTCAACACTTCCCTGTCCTCGTGCACGATGTAGAAGTCGTCCACATAGCGCCCGTAGCGCTGCATCCCCAACGTACGTTTCACGTAGTGGTCAAAATCCGTCAGGTAGATGTTGCTGAACAGTTGGCTGGTCAGGTTGCCGATGGGCAATCCGCATCCCGGCGGCGAATGGACCCGGCTTTGCGATTTGGGCAGCAAACCCCACTCCTCCCGCCGGCTCCACACCCGGCAACCGACGGTAGGATCATGAAAGATAACCTTTCCCAGCAGATACAACGTCTGTTCCATATCCATCGTATCGCTCCATTTTATGCCTTTTTCATTCTTCCGGCCGGCATATCGTTGCAGCATGGCCTCCATCTTCCGATAGAGCGACT
>JAIRKY010000001.1 GCA_031259755.1 Mediterranea sp. (in: CFB group bacteria)
CACACATCGAGACAAGGAAAATCTTTTCCTGCTGTTCGTTCTGTGCATAGCAGAGAGACGCCCCCGCGATGATGAACAAGTTAATAAGTAGGTTAAGCCTCTTAATCATGGGTACAAAAATAAACGATTAATTTGAAGCCGCCTAAACTTTTTCAATTGGGTTTATTTCAGGCTATGCACTTTTTCATTATATGGAGTGGACAGAAATGCCTGTTTCCGTATATCTGTCTGTTGTAAAGTATAAAGAAAAATGCGTTTATCTTGGAATAATTATATTTTCCTTGCCGTATTAATTTTATTAAGCTAACTTCGCCGCTCATTTCTAAAGAACAAAACAACAGCTATGAATGATGTAAAAACAGGTATGCTTACCTTATTGTTTTTATGTGTACCCGCATCTTTTCTATCTGCTCAGCATACGATTGAATCGGATTTGGAAGATATATTGGAACAATTGGCGGAGAATGATGAAGATGAAGCATACAATTGGGATAATGAGATTGAAGATCTTTACGACCGTATCCGGGAACCTGTCAATTTGAACAGCGTAACGAAAGATCAATTAGAGCAATTCCCCTTTCTAAGCGATTTACAGATAGAGAACATATTGGCCTATTTGTATATCAACGGGCAAATGAAAACCGTCTATGAATTACAGATGGTCGAAGAAATGGACAGGAGAACCATTCAAAGCCTTCTTCCTTTTGTTCATGTTCAGCCTGTCGCGGAAAAAGAACCTTTGCCTTCGGTAAAGAATATCTTTTCTTATGGCAAGAACGAGGTATTGACCCGTATGGATATTCCTTTCTACAGGCGGCGCGGGTATGATACTTCCTATCTCGGGCCTCCCGTTTACAATTCGTTGCGCTATAATTTCCGTTATAAAGATCAGGTTTATGCAGGTGTTACGGCAGAAAAAGATGCCGGTGAGCCGGCGTTTGCTTTGCACAATGCCAAAGGTTATGATTATTATTCTTTTTATGTCTATCTCCGTAATCTTCGCAGGATTAAAACACTGGCAGCGGGCAATTACCGGCTTAGCTTTGGACAGGGATTAGTGATGAGTAACGACTTTATGTTGGGAAAGAGCACGGACATATCTTCCATGACTACGCGCAAAAATAGTATTCGCAAACATTCTTCTATGGACGAGTATAATTATTTCCGGGGTGTGGCGAGCGCTGTTCAACTCGATCGTTTTGTGCTTTCGGCTTTTTATTCGCATCGTTCGTTGGATGGAATATCAACGGATGAAAGTATAACTTCGATCCATAAAACGGGTTTGCATCGAACACGGAAAGAAGCGGACAGGAAAGAGGTATTCGCCATGCAGTTGGCGGGAGGGAATATCGAATATGCTATAAACAGGCTGAAATTTGGAGTAACCGGTATATATTACTTCTTTGACCGTCCTTATCTTCCACAGGTACGCGACTATTCCAAATACAATATCCGGGGCAATTATTTTCGTAATACAGGTTTCAACTACAAGTACCGTTGGCAGCGTTTCACCTTCTTTGGCGAATCGGCTGTTGATAAAGGCGGGAGGCTGGCCACACTGAACTCCGTCAACTATTCCTTTAAACAGACTTACCAGGCGGTGTTGCTGCACCGGTATTATGCATATAACTATTGGAACATGTTTGCCCGTTCGTTCTCTGAGGGTGGATATGTACAGAATGAGAATGGGTGGTATACGGCTGTTGAGGCTCATCCGATCCGGTATTGGACGTTTTTTCTTTCTGCCGATTTCTTCTCTTTTCCCTGGTGGAAGTATTTGGTTGACGCACCTTCCATGGGATATGATTTATCAACGAAAGCAACGTTTAAACCCAAAGAAAACATGCAGATGTTTATCCGTTACCGGTACAAGAAAAAGGACAAAAACTACACGGACGAACAAAAAATCAAAACAGTCCGTCCGTTATATCATCATCGTCTCAGGTATCAGTTTTCTTACGTATTACCTGCGAATGTGTCTTTCCGTTCTACAATCGATTACAATCGCATATATCCCGAAGATGTTATTGCCAGTCAGGGCTTTCATTTTGTTCAGGCTGTTTCTTGTTCGTTTCCCGCGTTTCCACTTCGATTTGAGCTTCAAGGCTCGTTCTTTAAAACAGACGATTACGCCTCCCGCGTATACGCTCCCGAAAAAGGATTGCTTTATACGTTCTATACACCTTCTTTTTATGGCGAAGGCGCCCGTGTCGCCGCTTTTCTCCGGTACGATCTTAACAAACAGTGGATGTTGATCGCCAAATACGGGCAAACCACGTATTCCGACAGGGAAGAGATCGGCTCGGGGAATGATTTGATCGAAGGAAACAGGAAAGACGACTTGCAACTTCAGGTGCGAATGAAATTTTAATTATCTTTGTGCACACTAAAAACCTTTGTTCTAATTAAAACCCTTATTGTATATGAAAGATGAATATTTGCACATCCTGAACCAGTTTGATCTGGATGATCAGGTGAAAGAAATCGTTCCGTTTGGCAATGGCCATATCAACGATACCCTGAAGATTGTTAATCGTGATGGAGAAGCCCGTTATGTTCTTCAACGTATTAACCATTTGATTTTTACACAGGTCGATATCCTTCAGGATAACATTCGTGTGGTGACTTCGCATATTCGCAAGAAGCTGGAAGAAAAAGGAGAGCCTGACGTTGACCGTAAGGTTCTGACTTTCCTTATAGCGAAAGATGGAAAGAACTACTATTACGATGGAGAGAACTATTGGAGGGTATGTCTGATGATTCCCCGTAGTCAGAGTTTTGAAAAGATCACTCCCGAACTGTCTTATCAGGCGGGAAAAGCCTTTGGCGAATTTCAGCAGATGCTTTCCGATATACCTGAAGGTGTGTTGCAGGAAACTATTCCCAACTTTCACAACATGGAATTTCGTTTGCAACAGTTCAGGGAAGCTGTAGAGTTGAACGCGGCAGGCAGGCTTTCCGAAGTGCAAGGCCTTGTTGATGAAATGGACGGTCGTGCGGAAAGCATGTGTATTCAGGAGCGCCTCTGCCGTGAGGGAAAGCTGAAAAAAAGAATCAATCACTGCGATACGAAAGTCAATAATATCCTCTTTGATGAAGATGGCCGGGTGCTTTGCGTAATCGACCTGGATACGGTTATGCCCGGTTTTGTCCTTTCCGACTTTGGCGATTTTATTCGTACAGGGGCTAACACCGGATTGGAAGATGATGAAGACCTTGTCCGTGTTCAAGTAGATATGGATATATTCAAGGCGTATGCGAAAGGGTATCTTGACCGCGCCCGCTCTTTCCTTACTCCATTGGAAATAAGTTTGCTTCCCTACGGAGCGCGCTTGCTGACTTATATGCAGACCGTACGTTTCCTGACGGATTACCTGAATGGCGATACTTACTATAAAATACATAAGCCTGATCATAACCTGATACGTACTAAAGCCCAATTTAAGCTGTTACTGAGCCTTGAAGCCGCCAGAGGAGAAATGGACGATTTTATCAATCAGTTGTAGTATTCGAGAACATAACCTATTCATTCATCGGGTTTAAAGAGGGAAAGCAAGACGTTTGCTTTCCCTTTTATTTGATCTTACCCGTCCGATTCCGATATAAATAATTCATCATGCGCATGACAACCCTTTCATCATGCGCATGACAACCCCTTCATCATGCGCATAACAAGGCCCTCATCATGCGCATAACAAGGCCCTCATCATGCGCATGACAAGACCCTCGTCATGCGCATAGCAAAATGTGTTCGTTCTATTGGGAAAGGTAAGTTCGAGGCATTGCGCAAGAAGTTCGTTTTAATGGGGCGCGTGTTTGGGTAAGGAGATAAATATACCCTGATTAACAGCGAATTATATCCTAATCTTATTTCCTTTAGTTTTAATTAACTAAGATAATTAGTTTTTGAACTATATTATTTAGTTCTTTGTTTCATAAAGTTGAAATCAGATGAAAGGATTAACTGCGAAAGAAGAAGAATTAATGGGTTTTTTCTGGAAAAAAGGCCCGTTGTTTGTGAAGGAGATGTTGGTGTTCTATGATGATCCGAAGCCTCATTTCAATACCCTTTCCACTATTGTGCGGGGGTTGGAGGAAAAAGGATACCTGAACCATAAAACCTTTGGTAATACGTATCAGTATTATGCTGTGATATCTGAGGAGGATTTCCGTAAAAGAACTTTGAAGAACGTAATCAGCAAATACTTTAATAATTCATATCTGAGCGCTGTATCTTCCCTGGTAAAAGAAGAGGATATTTCTCTGGATGAATTGCGTAAACTGATCGACGAGGTAGAACGGGCGCATCACTCGGAATAGATATGGGAGCTTTTCTTGTTTATATCCTTAAATCGGCAGTCTGCCTTTCGGCATTCTATTTGTTTTATCGTTTGTTGTTGAGCCGTGAGACTTTTCATCGGTTTAATCGCTTTGCTATTTTGGGTATCCTTTCCTTATCTCTTCTCATTCCGTTTTGTGAAGTCAATATTGAACAACATACCGAAGTACAACAGACAGTGCTGTCGTTGGAGCAACTGTTATTGTTGGCCGACAGGGCAGAAACTCCTGTTGTCCAGGTACAGAAAGAGAGAACGGCCTGGGTGCAACTGATATGGCTTGTCTATCTGGCAGGTGTTGTTTTTTTGGTTGTCCGGAATATATATTCGTTAATACGTTTGCGCCTTCTGCTGAGAACCGGAGAATGGAAGAAATTGGAGAATAAAGTAACCTTGATCATACATGAAAGGAATGACCTGGCGCCATTCAGTTGGATGAAGTATGTTGTTATTT
The DNA here is from genome assembly GCA_031259755.1 of Mediterranea sp. (in: CFB group bacteria). Taxonomy (GTDB): domain Bacteria; phylum Bacteroidota; class Bacteroidia; order Bacteroidales; family Bacteroidaceae; genus Bacteroides. The sequence continues at coordinate 4,792 of JAIRKY010000001.1, forward strand.
CCCGAAAGGACTTTGATGAGAGCGGTAAGGAGATACTTATCCATGAGTTGGCTCATATAAGTAACCGTCACTCCTTGGACCTGTTTATAGCTGATGTCTGTATTTTCTTCCAATGGTTCAATCCGGCCGCATGGTTGTTGAAACAGGAGTTGCAGAATATACACGAATATGAAGCGGATGAAATGGTGATCAAGGAAGGTGTAGATGCGAAACAATATCAGTTATTAATCATAAAAAAAGCTGTCGGCGCAAAGCTCTACTCTATGGCCAACAGCTTTAATCACAGTAAACTTAAAAAACGTATCACTATGATGTTGAAAGAAAAATCAAATCCATGGGCAAGACTGAAGTGCCTCTACGCGCTTCCGTTAATAGCAATCGCAGTATCTGCTTTTGCCCGGCCCGAAATCTCAAACTCAAACGAGTTGAAAGACCTCCCGGAGGTCAAAGTTAATGAATTTACAGCAGATGCGGTAATAAATGAGGTGGAAAATGAAACGATGCCGCAACCGGCCGATTCGTCTAAGGTGAAGACCGGCGATAATGTAAAGGCCCACGTATATGTAATCGATTCCGATACGATTAAGGAACTAAACGGCAGTATAAAGACAATATACGTCACACGCCTCACAAACAATAAATCTATCGCTATCGGTGTAAAGATAGATTCAATCAAGGGAGAACCTTTGGTTTTTATAGATGGGGCAGAAGTTCCTTTTAAAATGACCAATGCGCTGGATCCTGATAAGATAGAAAGCATAGAAGTGCTTAAGGATCATACGGCCATTGAATGTTATGGAGATAAAGCGGAAAACGGAGTGGTCATTATCACGCTCAAAAAGGGGGATAACCAACAAGAAAAGGAATAATACCCTTGAAGTTTTGTACTGGTATTGTCGGATAGCCTGGGCTTCGCGTTAAGTTCAGGCTATTTTGTTTTGTCTTGGATATAGGCCATGATTTCTTCTTCCTGTTCCGGATGAAACCATCGGATCTCTTCGTCGCGCCTGAACCAAGTCATTTGTTTGCGCGAGTAGATGCGCGAGTTCTGTTTGATCTTGTCTATGGCAAAAGAGAGTTCCCATTCCCCGTCGAGCGCCTTGAACATCTCTTTATATCCAACGGTATTTAAGGCATTGAGATGTCTGTAGGGATAAACGGCTTTGGCTTCTTCCGGTAAGCCTTCTTCCATCATCTTGTCCACCCGTTGATTGATGCGTTCATATAGTTCTTCCCGGTTGCGGGTGAGGCCGATCTTGATCATACGGAAGGGCCTTTCTTTCTTCTTTTGGGTACGGAAAGAAGTGTATGTTTCTCCGGTCATATAACAGATCTCCAACGCATGTATGATACGCTTGGGATTCTTCAAGTCTACCACGTTGTAGTATTCCGGGTCTAAAAGCTTGAGTTCTGCGGTGAGACGCTCCAAGCCTTCACGCTCATATCGTTCCACCATGAGTTGGCGGGTTTCGGTGTCGACGGTCGGAATGTCATCAATGCCTTTGCAAACGGCATCTACGTACATCATGGAGCCGCCTGCCATAACAACCGTATCTTTTTCGAGGAAGAGTTTATCGAGTAGTTCCAGCGCTTCTGTTTCGTACTGTGCGGCGCTGTAATAATCGGTAAGGCGAAGCGTGCCCACGAAGTGATGGGGAACACGGGCGAGTTGTTCGGGAGTAGGAGCCGCTGTTCCTATTTTCAGATCGGCATACAGTTGCCGGGAATCCGAGGATATAATGCTTGTTCCGAACCGCTCTGCCACGCGCAGGCTAAGTTCCGTTTTCCCGACACCTGTAGGCCCTATAAGTACAATGAGATTTTTAGGCATTGTTATCGCCCATGTCGAATCCTTCGGTATCGAAGTCATCCATGTCGAAGTCCTGGTCGCCATAGAAGTTCTCGTCCAGGTCCAGCGAACCGTTTACGGCGGTTAATTCTTCAAAGTCGATGGTTTGTTTGGGAACATCTCCTTCTTTACGCGTGCAGACTGCCGCTTTGATCTCTTTTCCGGTAATGATCTCGGATAGTTCAATGAAGAAATAACGTTCTGTCATGTAATCGAATATATACAATAACTTTTGCTTTTCGTCTTCGATCAGTTCGTTTAACGTTGTTTCGCTCATTACCCAACTGTCCATTTCCGAATTGGTGTCCATCTCTTCCAGAGTGATTTCTTGTTCTTTCTCCCAATCATCACTACAAATAAAGAATGAGGTCATTTGGTCGTCCGCGTAGTCCACCGATTTTAATATCGCTTTATGGAAGTCGAAGAAAGTGGCTTCCGGATCAATCTGTATCTCTCTTATAAAGTTGTCTTCTTCATCAGAGATTATGGTAAATCGGTATATCATAGTTTCACTGTTATTTGATGATATATAAGGTCGTAAATTTATTTAATAATGCCTCTTTCCGAACTCCGGATGAAGTTTATAATATACTCTATTTCAGGGCAAGTTTCGATTTCGGTTTCTACTTTAACCAATGCGTCCGTTATGTTCAGTCCGTCCTGGTAAATGATACGGTACGCGTTGTGTATTTTTTCAATCGTTTCATTCGGGAAGTTGCGGCGGCGCAGACCAATGATATTGATCCCGCTATATACGAGCGGATCGCGGCCCGCAATGATGTAGGGTGGAATATCTTTACTGAAACGGCTACCGCCTTGGATCATCACATATCCGCCTATCCGGCAGAATTGATGCATTAAAACCGCAGCGCTGATAATTGCATTATCGTCAATGATGATCTCGCCGGCCATTTTTGTAGCGTTTCCAATGATACAACCATTGCCGATGATCGCGTCATGAGCGACGTGCACACCTTCCATCAAAAGGTTGTTGTTGCCAACTATGGTCTTGCCTTTGGCGGCAGTGCCACGATTGATCGTTACATTCTCACGGATCGTGTTGTTGTTGCCAATCTCAGCAGTCGTTTCTTCTCCCCGGAACTTTAAATCTTGTGGAATAGCCCCGATAACCGCACCCGGAAATAACGTGTTATTGTTTCCGATACGGCTGCCATACAAGATGCTGGCGTTAGGCATGATTTTATTGTTATCCCCAATGACTACATTCTTATCGATGTAGACAAAAGGAGCTATCTCCACGTTTTTCCCAATAACAGCTTCGGGATGAATGTAGGCTAAGGGACTGATCATATATACGTATGAATTTATTTGTTTTTTATAATTTGAGCCATGAATTCGGCTTCGCAGGTTACTTTTTCCCCGACGAATGCGTACCCTTTCATTGTTGCGATACCCCGGCGTATCGGGGTCAACATTTCCACACGGAAGATCAGCGTATCTCCGGGTACTACTTTCTGGCGGAATTTTACGCCGTCTATTTTCATGAAGTAGGTAGAATAGCGTTCCGGTTCGTCGACTGAGTTCAGTACCAATAGACCCCCTACTTGCGCCATAGCTTCGACCTGAAGTACTCCCGGCATAACCGGCTCCTGTGGGAAGTGCCCCTGGAAGAACGGTTCGTTGACGGTAATGTTCTTCACGCCTACAATGTAGTTGGCGCCGATCTCAATGACTTTATCAACCAACTGGAATGGATAACGGTGCGGAAGTAATTCGCGGATACGGTTAACATCCATGACCGGAGCCTCGTCACAGTTGTATATCGGCGCTTGTACGTCGTGCAAACGGATCTCTTTCCGCATCTGACGCGCAAACTTGTTGTTGATCGTGTGTCCCGGACGGGTAGCGATGATCCTGCCTTTTATGGGTTTACCGATCAGGGCGAGGTCGCCAATGACATCAAGCAGTTTATGACGTGCACATTCGTTTGCCCAGACCAACGGTTTGTGGTTGATATATCCCAGTTTCTTGGCGTCCATGTGAGGAACCCTCATAACATCTGCCAGTTTATCGAAGTTCTCTTGCGACATTTCGCGTTCGTATATAACGATAGCGTTATCCAAGTCTCCTCCTTTGATGAGTCCGGCGGAGAGTAGGGGTTCGATCTCGCGTACAAATACGAATGTACGGCTTCCGGCAATCTCATGTTTGAATTTATCCATATCTTCCAGCGTGGCGAACTGGTTGGGAATGATCTTGGAATCATAAGAAACAAGTACATTCAAGCTGAAATTCTCATCGGGCAATACGATGATGGAGGAACCGGTTTCTTCGTCACGGAATTCAATCTTGGATTTGATGATATAGAAATCCTTCACGGCGTTTTGTTCTTCAATTCCTGCTTTCTCGATTTCCTGTACATAGAATTGTGCGCTTCCATCCAGGATCGGAAATTCAGGGCCGTTGACTTCGATAAGACAGTTATCAATACCAAGCGCATACAACGCCGCCATTCCGTGCTCGACCGTACTAACCCGCGCTTCTCCTTTGGCAAGTACGGTTCCACGGGTGGTTTCAATAACGTTATCGGCAACGGCGTCGATGACAGGTTTACCCTCCATGTCGGTGCGTTGAATCTTGTATCCGTGGTTTTCCGGCGCTGGATTAAACGTAACTATCAGGTCAAGTCCGGTATGAAGTCCTTTCCCTTTTAACGAGAAACTCCCTTTTATCGTCTTTTGTTTTAACATGGGTTATTTATTAATTTGTTTTTTCAATTCATTCAATTCTCTGCGAAGGTTGTTTACTTCCGAATACGTGTCGGCCAGTTTTTTATATGCGGCGGATACCCTGAAGTATTTCTTTGCGTCTATGGCGGGCGATCCCATGAGTTGACTGTTATCTTTCACACTACTCGCTATTCCCGACTGTGCGGCTATACCTACCTTGTCGCCCACTATGATATGCCCGGCTACACCAACCTGGCCGCCGATCATACACCATTTTCCGATCTTTGTAGAGCCGGCTACACCTGCTTGCGCCGCTATAACAGTATGCGCACCGATCTCATCGTTGTGCGCGATCTGGATCAGGTTATCTAATTTAGCGCCGCGACGAACGATAGTGACCCCCATCGTAGCTCTGTCGACACAGGTATTGGCTCCGATTTCCACGTTGTCTTCCAAGATAACCGTGCCGATCTGGGGAATCTTTTCGTATCCGTTTGTTGTTGGCGCGAAACCAAAACCATCGGCGCCGATTACGGCTCCGGAATGAATAATACATTCGTTACCGATCCGACATTCTGGATATAGGGTTGTATTGGGATATAGGATGCAATTATTTCCGAGTTTAACACCATCGCCTATATATACATGAGGGTGGATCATTGCGTTGTCGCCAATGACAGCGTTTTCACCGATATAGGCAAATGGACCGATATATGCGTTCTCACCGATTTTCGCACCGGGTGCGATGTAAGCGAGTGAGTCAATTCCTTGTTTCTTGGGTTTGCCGGCTTCGTAGAGCGACATCAGTTTGGCCAGGCTTTCGTAAGCATTGTCTACTTTGATAAGGGTGGCGTCAATGGGTTTTTCAGGAACGAAGTCTTTATTGACGAGTACAATACTGGATTGTGTAGTGTAAATATATGGTGTATATTTTGGATTGGATAAAAAAGAGAGCGCTCCGGGTATTCCTTCCTCTATTTTTGCAAATGTATTAACTGTTACATTTTCATTTCCGATAATCTCTCCTTGTATAAATGATGCTATTTGCTTAGCCGAGAACTCCATATTTTATTGTGTTATTACGTATTTATATCCGTTCTTTTACGTTTATAAAAAGTTTCGTTCGTAACTATGATCCCTTAATTAAAGCACAAATAACGGATTTTTTTTTTAGATTACCTTGCTCTTTCATGTATATTTTGTAGCGAGGCGCCGCTCTGCAGGAAGCAAAAGTAGTACTTCTTTACTTTTTCTGAGCGTAAAGCTTACAACTTTCAACTTTTCCGGCCATATCTTGCTGTATCTCTTGGGCGGCTTTACGGGCAGCTTCGGCAAATTTATCCGTTTTGTCGGCATAGATGATGGCACGTGAGGAATTAACGATCAGTCCGCAATCGCTGTTCAGTCCGTATTTGCATACTTCTTCGAGCGAACCGCCTTGCGCTCCGACTCCCGGAACAAGAAGGAAGTGGTTGGGTGCGATCTTACGGATATTGGTAAACATTTTACCTTGGGTAGCGCCCACAACATACATCATTTGTTCGTCATTCGCCCATTTCTGCGATTTCCTGAGCACTTTCTCGAAAAGACGTTCGCCGTTTGCATCTGCCGCTAACTGAAAGTCGTGTGAACCTTTATTAGAAGTCAGCGCCAACAAGATGACCCATTTTTCGGGATACAGAAGGAAAGGTTTTACGCTATCTTCTCCCATGTAAGGGGCTACGGTAACAGCGTCGATGTTCAGTTCGTCGAAGAATGAACGGGCGTACATCTCACTGGTATTGCCGATATCACCTCTCTTTGCATCGGCAATGATGAATTGGTCGGGATAATTCTTTTTTATATAGGTCACTGTTTTTTCAAATGCAATCCATCCTTTTACACCCAGGCTTTCGTAGAATGCCAGGTTTGGTTTATAGGCAATGCACAGATCGGCTGTGGCGTCGATAATGGCTTTGTTGAAAGCAAAGACCGGGTCTTCTTCTTTTAGCAGGTGTTCGGGTATCTTCTTGATGTCTGTATCCAGGCCTACGCAGAGAAATGATCTCTTACGTTTTATGGTTTCAACTAATTGTTGTTTGTTCATTGAGTAATTGTATTAATGGGTTTAAATGCGGATTATATATTGAATATATTTTTAATTGATTGATCATATAATTTCTACAAATGAATGTGCATTAATCCGCGTTTAAATTATAATTCGCATTCTTTCATCCGTTCCGCATTTTCTGCTATGATCAGATGGTCGATGCAGTCTTGAATGTCACCATCCATGAAGGCAGACAAGTTGTATATGGTGTAGTTGATACGATGATCGGTGATACGTCCTTGCGGATAATTATAAGTACGTATCTTTGCCGAGCGGTCGCCTGTGGAAACCATGGTTTTCCTTTTGGATGATATGGCTGCCAGATGCTCCTGTAATTTCATGTCGTACAAGCGGGTTCTTAACATTTGTAGCGCCATTTCTTTGTTGGCGAATTGTGAACGGGATATTTGGCATTGGATTTGTATTCCGGTTGGCTTGTGGAATAGTTGTACTTTTGTTTCTACCTTGTTTACGTTCTGTCCGCCGGCGCCGCTTGAACGCGCGGTTTGGAACTCCAGGTCTGCCGGATTGATCTCTACGTCGACTTCTTCTGCTTCGGGTAGTACGGCAACCGATGCGGCGGAAGTATGTATGCGTCCTTGTGTTTCTGTTGCCGGTACGCGTTGTACACGGTGTACGCCACTCTCGTATTTCAGGATGCCATAGACGTTATCGCCGGTTACGGTGAATATAACTTCTTTGAATCCGCCTGAGCTACCTTCACTGTTGCTGGTCACTTCTGTTTGCCAGCCTTTCATTTCGCAGTATTTCATGTACATACGGAACAAGTCGCCTGCAAAGATAGCCGCTTCGTCGCCTCCTGTTCCTCCACGGATCTCGACAATGGCGTTTTTACCGTCTTCCGGGTCTTTCGGAACAAGAAGTAATTTGATTTCTTCTTCCAGTTCCGGTAGCCGGGCTTGACCGGACTCCAGTTCCTCGCGTGCCATTTCCCGCATTTCAGGGTATTGTTCGCCTCCCAGAATGGATTTTGCTTCTTCTATGTTGGCCAGCGTTTGGATATATTCCTTACGGGCTTTCATGATGTCGTCCAGTTCTTTATACTCTTTGGTGAGTTTTACAAATCGCTTTTGATCGGCAATGACGGACGGGTCGGTGATCAGGGTAGATACCTCTTCGAACCGGTTTGCCAGACCTTCCAGTTTATCTAATATGCTATTGTCAGCCATGATTA
>JAIRKY010000032.1 GCA_031259755.1 Mediterranea sp. (in: CFB group bacteria)
AAGAAGTCCCATAACTATCCTCATCTGCAACCTTAGATATGTTTTTAGAAGAAATCGCAACTCCATCAATTACATACAATGGAGTACTTGAAGCAGACATCGAACCAATACCACGAATACGTACTTGACTTACTGTACCAGGTTGTCCTGAGGTACTTCCGACCTGAAGACCGGCCGTTTGTCCTTGAAGTGCTTTTTCAAACGATGCTGTTGATATCTTCTCTATAGCATCCGCTTTTACTGTCGATACAGAACCGGTTAGAGATTCTTTTGTAGCAGTACCATAAGCAACAACAATTACTTCCTCAAGTAGCTCAGAATCAGACTTCAACACTACCCTCACATTCGGCCTGACGGCTACTTCCTGACTCTGCATACCAACGTACGAAACCTGCAAAGTTTTCGCAGAACTAAAAAATGGACTAATCTGCTGATTTATAAAACAATATGCGACTCCAAAAGAACTTGTCACTTAGATTTAATATATAATTTAATTTATTGATAATCAAAATAATAACCCAATTATAGCGTTGAGAGAATTATTGGTCGATCCTTTTTGTTCATACCAAATTGTTTCTTCTGAAAAAAATAAAAGCCGAAATACAAGATGTCTAAATAGGGGTATAGTATGCAATTAAGAGGAAAGTTAAATACCTTATTTCCCTTTCGATATAAATCAACGCTTAAAAAGGTTTGCCTTCACCCCCAAATCCCATACAGCAAGGAATTTCGTAGTGGTGAAGGCAAACAAAAGGGCTTTATTATGGTATGTTACTGCTTTCCAGATCGCGTACGATCGTAATGTCCATGATATTGGTATAGACTTGTGTCGTTTTTATACTTTTATGTCCCAATAACTTCTGAACAGTGGTAATGTTTACACCTTTGTATATTAGCAGCGTTGCATTCGTATGGCGGGCCACGTGGAATGAAATGTGTTTATTTATACCCGTCAATTGAGTGATTCGAATCAATTCTTTATTCACGTTCGAGTTGTCTCTTATTTGAAAAAATGAAGCCAGATGTTTTTCATAACGACGTAATATGTTCAAAGCTTTTCCTTTAAAAAGGAGATAAAGCGGTAACCGTACTTCTATTTTTGTCTTGATTGATTTATAAATCAACCAAGTCTCATTGTTTAGTTGTACAATATTGGTTGGGTTTAAGCTCACAAAATCCGAATAGCGCAAACCTGCATAACAGCAAAATAAAAAGGCGTCCAACGTTAAACGTAACTTCTGATCCCTTTCTCTCAACTCTAAATTCTCGAATAATTCAAGTTCCTCCGGCGATAAATGGGTATGTTTGTTGTCTGTGGTTTTAATGCGATACTTGCGGAAAGGGTATTGATGGAGTCCCATATATTCCTTATTGATAGCGATATTGATATAGCGTTTCAAGTGCTTCATGTGTTTGGCTATTGTATTGACGTGATAGCCTTTCATGCGTAGGAAATGGTCAAAAGAGGAGATAAAGTCGAATGTCAAATCGGAGAAGACGATACTGCGCTTGAATTGATTCAGAATTATATGAGTTGACAGGTGGTTTTTCTTTGTACTTCCCATGAGTGAGGAGTTGTTGATTTCCCGCTTAAAAAATACAAGGAATGATGCATCATTTGTCGAAGATTTCAGCGATTCTTTTAATGCTTCCAGACTAACGGTTCTTCCTTGTTGCCATAGGCTTAGTTCTTTTTTTTCGATAGTGGCAATATATTCATAAAGCCTGCGGTTTAAAGCCTCACCATTCGGATGATTCTTTATCAATTGTTTTTTTCCATCCCATTGGTTAGGAGATATATATATTTTGGTTGAAAAATATTTTCTCCTTTTGTTCAAGTATGCTTCCACTTGTATTAAAGCCACTCCACGCTCATTCAGCGTTCCTTTTCTGTTAAATACTAAGTTATAGATAATTTTGTCCATATTGAAATAAGGTATTCATTTTAAAATTCGACCGCAAATATGGAACAGAAAGAAGTTTATATCACGGCTATTTTAGACTCGTTTAGAAAAATAATGCAAATTTGGCAAAGTATACAGCCCAAATAAGCAAAACGAACCATTTTATGTTCTTTTTATATCTGAAATGAATAGAAATGGCAAAAAGAATAGCTTTTTGATTTTCCGAATTGTTAGTATAGCTATATACTTTATTAAATTTTGTGCTAAATTATATGCTAAATAGCACAAAAATGGTTTATAATATAACAAACCGTAACTATTGCAAGGTTTTTTATAAAAAACGATTGTTATTTTCAGTTTTATTTATATTTTTGTAAATTGTTAGAGTAAAAAGGAAACAATTAATGTAAAGTTAAACTTTAAGAGAGAATTTATGAAAAGAAAATTAATGCTGTTTTTAACCTGCCTTTTTGTTTGTGTGGGTTTAACGACTGCTCAAACTCAGACTGTAACAGGGACTGTTATTTCTGAAGAAGACGGGCAGCCAGTTGTGGGAGCCTCTGTGTTGGTAAAAGGTACTACAATAGGTACAATTACTGACATAGATGGTAAGTTTACTTTGTCTAACGTACCAAGTTCTGCGAAAACTTTGCAGGTTTCGTACGTTGGCATGCAGAGTCAGGAAGTGGCCGTCAGGCCGAATGTGAGGGTAATGTTGAAGTCTGATTCTGAGTTACTCGATGAAGTGGTAGTAACGGCGATGGGTATCAAACGCGATCGTAAAGCATTAGGATATGCGGCTCAAGATTTAAAGTCAGACCAGTTGAACAAGAGCGGAACGACTTCATTGGCCAGCGCTATCCAAGGAAAACTTACCGGAGTGGATATTCACCAATCTTCTGGGGCGCCGGGAGCTTCCTCGCAAATAATAATCCGTGGCGCACGTTCATTTGACGGTAACAATCAACCATTGTATGTTATTGACGGTATGCCTATTAACACTACTCCCGATTTTGATACCGGTAATTCTGTAACAGGTGCAAACTATGCTGACCGTAGTATTGACATCAACCCTGAAGATATCGAATCTATTAATGTATTGAAAGGTCAGGCAGCTTCTGCGCTTTACGGTATTCGCGCATCTAACGGTGTAATTGTGATCACTACCAAACGAGGCTCAAAGAATAATATGAATAAGCCTACAGTCACAATTTCTTCTAACCTGAGCGCTCAACGTGTTTCGCGTAAATTTGAGCGTCAGGACATATATGCACAAGGTAATAGTATCTCAGCTTATAACCCAAGCGCATCTATGAGTTGGGGGCCCAAAATAAGTGAATTGCCAAACGATCCTACTTATGGTGGCAATACGGATAACAATTATACTGCTAAGGATGGTAAGCGTCAAGGTCAATACTATAACACTCAGCGCGCCAAAGCCGGGCTTGATGGTTGGACTATCCCACAGACTTATGATAACGTAGGTGATTTTCTGGGAACCGGATTCACTGAAAACACGAATGTCAACCTGTCACAAACCATCGATGGGATCAGCTACTCTTTTGGTGTAAACAACTCTTATCAGGATGGTATCATTCCATCAACAGGTATGAACAGGTGGAGCGCCCGTGGCTTAGTAGACTGGAAAATCAACTCTCAATGGAATACCGGATTCTCTGTGAATTATTCTTCCAGTGAGATCACTTCAGCGCCGGGCGCCAATGATGGCGTTATGAACGTTGTATATTCCGCCCCTGCGGAATACGATTTGAAAGGTATTCCCAATCACGTTCCGGGCGATATAACTCAACAAATATTATTCCGTACAACTTCATTTGTGAATCCTTATTGGTGGGCTAAGCACAATGAATATAGGCAGCATACTAATCGTGCATTTGGTAACGCTTATTTAGAATTCGAGCCCGATTTGGACTGGGGAGAAGACTTTTCTTTGAAGTTCCGTGAACAGGCTGGCCTGGACATTTGGACTTCAGACTATGCCGATATCAGAGAAATGGGAACTACGCCGTCACTAAGTGGTGGTGATATCGAAAACTATGGGAAACAGCATAATGTATTCAACAACCTGTTCACTGTCAACTTTGATGGTAAGTTCGGTCAAGACGAAGAATGGAGATTAAATGTTGTTTTAGGTAATGAATTCAATGACGAGAATATACGCTCTTGGGATTATTATGGAAGCAACTTTAATTTCCCTGAGTTCCAGACAATAGGTAATACAACGTCTTTAATTTCAAGTGAATATACTCGTAGAGAGCGTACCGTGGGCTTCTTTGGTAGCGCCTCATTGTCATGGGCCGACCAGATATATTTGACCGTGACCGGACGTAATGACTATGTGTCCAATATGCCGCGTGGTAGCCGCAGTTTCTTCTATCCATCCGTATCATTGGGCTGGGAATTTACCCAACTTCCATTCTTGCAGAATAATAATGTGTTGAACTATGGTAAGTTGCGCGGATCATTTGCTCAAGTAGGACAGGCTGGTGATTACTATGATAACTTCTATTATACACCAGGTTATAGTGGCGGCTTCTATATGTATACACCGGTTTCCTATCCATTGCCAAGTGGTATTTCAACTTTTGTACCTTATTATGTGACATACGATGAAGGTTTGAAGCCTCAAAACACAACTAACTATGAGGCCGGCGTTGATTTGCATTTGTTTAATAGCCGCATTAAATTGGAATATACCTTTAGCATACAGAATGTGAAAGATCAAATCTTCAATATTCCTGTAGATGGGTCAACCGGTTATCAGTATATGTTGACTAACGCAGGTAAAATGGAGACTAAAGCGCATGAATTCTCTATTAATGCAGCCATTCTGCAAGCAAAGGATTATGATTTGAACCTGGGTATTAACTTTACCACGATGAAGAATAGGGTCATTGAACTGGCGCCGGGTGTTGAATCCATTATGTTGGGAGGTTTTGTAGAGCCTCAGATCCGCGCACAAGCCGGAAGCACTTATCCTAATATTTATGGTAATGGGTTTAAACGTGACGATGCAGGTAACATGCTTCTGTTGAACGGTCTGCCACAAACTACCGGTGACAGTCAGAATTTGGGTAACTGTTCTCCCGACTTCACTACCGGTGTTACCTTCGGCGGCCGTTTCAAACGTTTATCATTATCTACCACATGGAGCTGGCAACAAGGCGGGAAGATGTATCACGGCACTAATATGACCATGAATTATTTTGGCGTGACTAAAGAATCTCTGCCTTACCATGAAGGAACAATGGTTGTAGAAGGTATTGATGAGGCGACTGGCGCAAAAAATACGGTCGAAGTGAGTAAGCAAGCCTATTATATGGCATATAACAACATAACAGAATCTGGAATTTATGATACCGGTTTCATTAAACTGCGTGATCTGACTTTGACTTACCAACTGCCGAAGATAGGTATTTTTGATATCTCTGTCTATGGTTTCGCTCGCAACGTGTTGGTTTGGTCAAAGCTACCGAATTTCGATCCGGAGTCTTCACAAGGGAACAATAACATGAGTGGTTACTTTGAACGTTTCTCTGTCCCTAATACTTCCAGTTTTGGTGGTGGACTTACTATTACATTCTAAAAAAGTAAAATACAAAAAGATTTTATTATGAGAAAATATATAACAATGGCGCTGTCGGTTTCCTTCCTTGGACTCGCAGCTTGTTCCGAGGATACTCTCGACAGAATCAATAAGGACAACCAGCACCCATCTCCGGATGCGGTTCCCGCATACCTCCAACTGAGTGATGCGATCATGTCGACAGGTTTCAATACTGTCTCAGGTGATTATGCTTTTTATCTATCGTCGCTTAATGAGCAGGAGATTGGTGTAGGCAATAACCAGTTAATGTATGCGGAGTTACGTAACTCTAACGAATGGGCGGCTTCTACCACATTTAATAATGTGTGGAATTCTACTTACTCTAACTTGCAGAACATCCGTCAAATGATCCGTAAAATCACGAATGAGGTTCCCGGAAATATTGGTCAGTATGACCTTTTGGGTATGGCTCAAGTTCTGGAAGCGCTCAATTTCGGTGTGCTGACCGATATGCACGGAGATATTCCATATAGTGAGGCTTTACAAGGACAAGAAAATCTTCAGCCGAAAATAGATGCACAGAAAGATGTATATGCAGGAATTCTCTCTACACTTGATGGCGCTATCGCTAATCTGGAGAAAGGAAAGTCTTTGAAATCTACCAAGAATCAGGATATCGCTTTTGGCGGTGATGTCAATCAATGGATAGCTACAGCACATGCTTTGAAAGCGCGCTATCTGCTTCACCAGTTGGCAGTAGACCCATCTGTTTTATCTCAAGTGGAAACGAATGCGGAGAAAGCTATAGAATTAGGTTTCAAAGGATTCACGATCAGAGAATTTAACGGACAAACTTGCGATAACCCGTGGAGCGCTTTTGTATGGAGCCGTTCTTATACAGCTTCTTCATTAACTGTATTGAATTTGATGAAAGCCACCGGCGATCCCCGTACGGATTATTATACGTATGAAACAGGTGACGCTTATACACCGGGAGATGAAGAAATTTCAAAAGTCACAGACGGTAGTCTGGCATTCCCTGCATGGTATGATTTAGGCTCTCAGCCCATTCACCTCTTCAGCAAGCACGAAGTTTATTTTATATTGGCTGAAGCGCAATTGCGTTTAAGTAAGGATGCCACTTCCGCATTCCAAACGGCTGTCGAAACCTCTGTGAGTGAAATATTAAGTTGGTTTGATGATGATACAAGCGCAAGCAAATATGCCGAATCTTTGAACACTCCAACTCTTCAAACACTGTTTGAACAGAAATATATAGCTCAGTGTGCCGATGAACAAGTAGAAACTTACAATGACCTCCGTCGCGTGAGAGCAATGGGGGAAAGCTATATCACACTGACCAATCCGAAAAACACTCAAAGTGGTATTAACCGTTATCCGGAACGCTTACCTTATGGCAACAGTAGCGTTATAAGTAATCCGAATGTAAAAGCAGCCTACGGAGATGGCAGTTACGTCTATACCGATAAGACTTGGGTGAACAAATAATAACGATGCGATGGCCTTAAATAAGTAAATCACAGCATATACTCTTCTGTATTTTTATTGATGCCGGAATAAAGATACAAAAACGCGGCGGTTGATCTATAAAAGTCAAACCGCCGCGTTTATATTGGTATCTTTTATTTGTATCAGCCTGTTATCACTTCACTTGAATAACCAGATATTTAGATACACCCCAGAATTCCACCGGATTCGTAATCTTGAATATCAGTTGTCCTTTATCATCTTTTTCCAATATATATGTATTAGCCGGATGAGTAGTCAGAATTTCCGCACGTTTTGAATACAATTTGATCTCTCTGGTTGTACGGATATCGATCTGTGTGAAGTAGTCCTTATTAAAGTCCGAACTTTTAAGTACGTCTCCGCTTTTAAGTATTTTCTGAGACTTTAGTTCCGACTTTGTTCCGAACACAAACCAGGCAGAGTTGATCGCCTTGTCCTGTTCGGCGACAGTTCTTGCTTTTGCTTCATTCTCGGCGGCGAGCGATTCTTTATCTGCGCTTAGGTTGCTTACTGCTGTGTCCAATTCCTGAATACGTATATTCTTCGATGCCAATTCTTCTTGCAGTTCTTCAATACGCCTCGTTTTCTCAGCAAGTTCTGTTTGCAAAAGTTCAATTGCTTTCTTCAATTGTGCGGAGTTCGTATTACTATTCCTCAACTGTGCCCGCAACTTAGCTATTTGCGCTTTATTGTCGGACATTGTTTTTGTAATGAACTCAATGTCCGAAGCGATTTGTTGCCTTGCGGATGCCGCGTTTTCGGAAATCGTTCCACGTTGTAAGTCCACGCGATTTTCCGCTTCATTGATTTGACGAAAACCTTCCTGAATATCATTGAAAGTACTCATCATCTCATCGAGTTCGGCATCGCGTTGAGACAAAGCTATTGAGAGTGAATCGTTCTTAGCTTTCAGTTTTCTGCTTCCACCCGTAATTCCATCACACGAAACCAAAAGAGTGGCTACACATACCCATAAAAATACTAATTTTTTCATACGTTTACGTTTTTAATAAAGTTATATCTAATTGTCTATTCCTGCTATTACTATCACAATCTCCCCCCGGGGATCTATGCGGGTAAAATGTTCTATAAGTTCGCTTAAACTACCTCTCACCGTTTCTTCGTGCAATTTAGATATTTCTCTCGAAACTGTCGCTTGGCGTTCCGCCCCGAAATATTCGGCAAATTGCGTCAAGGTTTTCAGTAGTCGGTGAGGCGACTCATAAAAGATCGTTGTTCTATTCTCATCCGCCAATGATCTCAGTCTTGTCGTCCGGCCTTTCTTCTGCGGAAGAAAACCTTCAAAACAAAACCTGTCATTCGGAAGTCCCGAAGCCACAAGAGCCGGTACAAATGCAGTCGCACCCGGTAAACATTCCACTTCTATCCCATTCCGTATACATTCCCTTACTACAAGAAATCCGGGATCCGATATCCCCGGCGTACCGGCGTCGGATATAAGCGCTGCCGTTTCACCTGCCCTTATTCTATTAATAACGTTTTCAACGGTTTTATGTTCGTTGAACTTATGGTGAGACATCATCAGATTCTTTATCTCAAAATGCTTCAAAAGAATCCCCGATGTACGCGTATCTTCCGCAAGAATGAAATCAACCTCTTTCAATATCCGGATCGCCCGGAAGGTCATATCTTCCAAATTTCCTACCGGGGTCGGTACAACGTATAGTTTTCCCATATTTAAATAAAATATTTCTTCAGAAGTTCAACGAAGTCTTTAACCGCGTCGCTTTCTTCATCCCACGCTGTTTGAGAGGAAAGATATGACACGACATCAGTAAATGAATTCATCCGGCTGATTTCCTGTAATACCCGGTTCATTTCATTTTTGTCGCCATTGAACAATTCGCGGGAGAAACGGAAAGTATCATTTAAAGTCAGTCCCTTACTCAATTCAGCGGCAGATTTGAACTGTTCCCCCAACACGGTTACCGGGGGAACTCCGGCATTTGGGATTTCTTTCTCTCTTTCTTTTTGCCCCTGTTCTACCCGAAGTTCAACCTTTCGTCCGATAACTTCGGGAGCCACAATCCTATCACTTTTAGAAGTATTCATACCGTTCCTGATCTCCTCCAGTGTTTTCATGAGGCGATTTATATGTCGTTCCGCTACAGGCAGAAATTCTTTCCGGGCTTTTGCCTCTTTTAACAGGAACAGTAACTCCTTCAAGTCCAATGCTAAATCTTCCAATTCACGATCTTGCATACGTAAAATGCTTTTATCAGATACAAATGTAGAAATAATTAATTTAAAACACAAAGGGCTGCGTTTCAAACCTTAAAACCTCTGTGCCTCTGTACCTCTGTGTTCAAAAGAAATAAATCATAAACAACGAAATGGTAAATAGTAAATGGTAAATGGTAAATGACAAACCCCGTCCGTGTTTCACAACAAAGGCGGGATTCCGGCATTTGCTTTTACGCTTCATGCCTTTTTGGCTAATTGCCAATTGCAACAAAACTTAATAGTGAGTGAGAGCCGCCACGCCTGGCGGTCGCCTCCAGAGTCAAATTAACGCAGGCCGGTTGTGATTCACATCATGAACCGCCCAAAAGTATTACAAATATGACGGGAACGGCTACACCGGAACCCGGGCGTCTTTCCTGCATGTTTCTCTTCTGATGGTCGCTTTACA
>JAIRKY010000074.1 GCA_031259755.1 Mediterranea sp. (in: CFB group bacteria)
GAGGAAGGCCCGAAGTATGGGTCAACAAATCGACAATCCTGATATCGAGCTGTTTGCCATTCTCGTTTTCCCATCCTTTAAAATCCGGTATGAAATCCTTCACCGGATCGAGCATACGGATCTGCCCGCGCTCCATAAGGATCATAGCCGAGACAGCCGTTGACATGGATTTGCTTACTGACGCCAGATCAAACACGGTGTTTACATCCATGGGTATTGTCCGGGGATATACTTGTTTATTGCCGTACGCTTTCAGGTAAGCCAACTTACCCTTGTGTACGACAGCCAATACTGCTCCGGGGATCTCCTTATTCTCAATCGCTTTCCGAATAGCCTCACCGGCATATTCCAGACGACGGGAATCCATTCCCAACAACTCCGGCGCCATCTGAGGCAACGGCTGGGCAAACGATTGACAGAAAAAGATAAATAGAAACAGAAAGGAAGCCTTACCCCGCAATATAGCCTCATCCCAGCCCTCTCCAAAGGAGAGGGAGAGGGAAGTTACTCTCTTTTGTTTTTTACGTAGATTCATAATCGTTCATTCTAATTTTTTAAGTGTTATAAGAAGTAATTCTCTTACCCTTTCTCCTTTGGAGAAGGCTGGGGTGAGGTTATTAACAGACATAACCCAACGAACGTAAACAGCGCGTTCAGGATCAGCAGTTCATAGCTGAACTCATAACCACCAAACCATGCCTTTGAATTCTTTTGCAGGATCAGGCAGAGAAAAGGAGATAGAATAGCCACCAACGGCACGAACTTATCGCGTACCGGCTTCTTCATAAAGATACCAAACGCAAACAGCCCCAGAATAGGGCCATACGTATAACTGGCCAACGTGTAGACCGCGTCAATCACACTGGTATCGTTCAATAGATTAAAGACAATAATAACCACCCCCATGATAACAGCCATACCAAAGTGTACACGCTTACGCAGCTTCACGACATATTCCTCTTTCTTATTCTTAATACCCAATACATCCACAGTGAACGATGTGGTCAAGGCTGTCAACGCGGAGCCCGCCGCCGAATATGCCGATGAGATCAGGCCGATAATAAAGAGGATACCCACGATCATTGGGAAATAACTACTTGTGGCAATCGACGGGAAGACTTCATCACTACTCATATCGCCCAGTACCATATCTTGTGGAGTAAACAAACTGTGCTGTCCGCCATACATATAAAGTAAAACACCCAGCATCAGGAACAACAGGATAACGAAGAACTGTGATATTCCACTGGTGATCATATTCTTTTGCGAGTCCTTAAAATTCTTACAACTCAGGTTACGTTGCATCATATCCTGGTCAAGCCCTGTCATAGCGATCATCGTAAACATACCGGCAAAGAACTGTTTAAAAAAGTATCGCTTGTCATTTACATCATCAAAATAAAACATGCGCGACAAATCGCTATCCTTTATTGTAGTCATCATGCCGCTAAAGCTCAGGTCAAGGTCGGAGGCGATAAAATAAATACAAAGCACAACAGACACTACCAAACAGAACGTCTTCAGAGAGTCCGTCCAGATCAACGATTTTACCCCACCCTGGAATGTGTACAACCAAACCAAAGCCACTGTTACGATCACATTCAGGATAAAAGGCAAATTCAACGGAGCAAAAACAAGCAACTGCAACGTTAGGCACACCAGGAATAAGCGCACAGCCGCACCCAGCATTTTGGAAATAAAGAAAAACCATGCGCCGGTTTTATAGGAAGATATCCCAAACTGATCTTCAAGATATTCATAAATAGATACCAGATTCATCCGGTAGAATAAAGGTACCAGAACAAAAGCGATCAGGAACTGTCCGGCAACAAAGCCAAGCACCATCTGCAGATAGGAGAAGCCGCTTACGGCTACCATACCGGGAACAGAGACATACGTTACTCCCGAAATACTGGAACCGATCATGGCAAAAGCGACAACATACCACGAAGATTTCCGGTTACCGACAAAAAAGCCTTCATTATCCGCTTTCCTCCCCGCTATATAGGAGACAAGAAATAAAATCACAAAATAAGTTGCGATCGTGATTAAAACTGAAACAGGATTCATATTGTTTTTCTTAATAATTAGCTCAAAGATAGAATATGTAAAGACAAACTCCTGTCGCAAAGATAGAGTTTCTTTCAGAATCGCCCTACTATTTTGGAAATATTTAGATTTATGCCCAATAATTCAACTTTCCAAGGAGCGCTATTATGGCTCGTCAATCATCAACGAATGGAATTCAATCAATCCCGCCATAGGTGTTTCTTCGATGACGTCCAGTTTTATTCCAAACTCTCCGGCAATCGTGCGCAACAGTTCCGAAAAATTATAGGCCATAGAGCCTACAAAGCGTATCGGATAATTCTGATAATCGTATTGAGTAATATTACGGGTAAAGAAAGCCCTGAGATTATTCATCAGCAAGTCATTCACATAATCCATATCCAGGTAATCAGCCAGAAAATAAGAAGTAGTCGCCAGAAAACGGTTCGGGAACGGGTGGTTATAAACCGAATCCATCACTTCATTGTGCGTGATGCGGAATTTCTCGTAATAAGCGTTGATCAGGCTTTTGGGAGCCAGGTTCTTTAGTACATCCGATAAGAACAGCTTTCCCAAAGCAGCGCCACTACCCTCATCACCCAGAATATATCCTCCCGCGCGCACATTCCTGGAAATGATCTTTCCGTCATAGAAACAGGAATTAGAACCGGTACCAAGGATACAGGCAATTCCGGCTTCACATTGGAATAACCCGCGCGCGGCGGCCAGCAAATCACTTTCTACCTGGATGGGCGTTTTAAACTGGGCCACAAGGGATGCGCCCATGATGTTCTTTTTCTCAAGGGAACTACACCCCGCGCCATAGAAATAAACCTGTTCAAACTTCTTCCTGAAGAAAGATTCGGGCAAACCCAATCTAACGCTTCGGCTAATTTCCCTCCTCGTCTGGAAAAAAGGATTCAGGCCTTCTGTAAAGACACGCTGTACAAGGCGGTTATCTTCGACCAACGCCCATTCCGTCCTTGTAGAGCCACTTTCCGCAATCAGTTTCATTCGCAATTTATTCTATTTCAGCGCAAAGATAACATCAACTAACCTATTTTACCTCATCTTCGTTGAACAAATTTCCCTAAATTTTATGTACATTTGCTCATCAGTTAGAAGAAATCATAATTTAAGAATCTAACTCCCACAGTATGAACAGGATTATAACCTCCACAGTTTTATTTCTTCTCTTATTCTTTTATATAAGAGACATGAAAGCGTGTACATCCGCCATTATAACCGGAAAATTAACTCCCGACGGGCGTCCATTGCTATGGAAACATAGAGATACATCCGAATTGAATAACCGGATAGAGCATTTCAAAGGTTCCAAATACAGTTTTATCGCCCTTGTAAATAGTCCGGATAAAGGTGGAATTATTTGGAGTGGAACGAACAATGCAGGTTTTTCCATCATGAATACCGCATCCTATAATTTAAAAGACGACCATATAAAAGAGATGGATAAAGAAGGAGAATTGATGTACAACGCTTTATCTGTCTGCAAAAACCTCACAGATCTTGAAGCCTTTCTTGACCGGCATCCGCGTCCGATGAGAGTAGAGACCAATATCGGCGTAATAGACGCGGAAGGCGGAGCCGCCTATTATGAAATTAACAACACGAAATGGACCAAATTAGATGTCAATGATCCGAAAATAGCCCCGCATGGTTTTCTGGTGGTCACCAACTTTTCCTATACCGGAAGAATCGATGAAGGTATGGGATATATACGCTATAATAACGCGCAAAAAATAATCTTGGATAAAATTTCAGTTTCTAAACATGCGATCACTCCCCAATGGATATTCAACGGGCTATCGCGTTCATTTTACCACTCTTTACTTAATATCGATTTAACGACGGATCTGGAGAAAGCGAGTCATAGCGGTTGGTTTATCGACCAGGATTTTATACCCAGATATAGTTCATCCGCATCTATTGTGATACAAGGAGTGAAACTTCATGAAAACCCGGAATTAACAATTATGTGGACCGTACTCGGGTATCCTCCTTTAGGCATAGCGGTTCCTCTTTTTGAAAAAAGCGGTAACCGGGTCCCATCATTTATGACTAAAACCCAAACATCGGTAAACTGTGAGCTATGTGATTGGGCGCTCCATTATAAGAAAGAGGTTTTCGCAAATAAAAGAGGGAACGGATTGAAGTATTTTAATGCTGCAAAATTGTTTAATGGATCAGGCACAGGGTACACACAACGAATCGCGAACAGTGAGGATTATATATTTTCTACTTTTGCAAAACACATAGAAAGCTGGAGAAAAACAGGAGTAGATCTTAAGGAGCTAAACTCTTTTTATGTAGATATATACCCTAAGATCAAATCCGCTTATTCATCACTCTGCTTCGGACACACGGCAACTTGCAGCAGGGAGTAGTATCGAAACTTTTCCCAACAGAGACAGAGGATGAAGATCTTTTTTCATCTTCTGTTCTATAAAATATGGCTTTTAACTCAATTCATCCCAAATGTCGCACTTATAACCTGAATTTAGGAATTCAGTGAAACCATCTCATGTGAATTATCGTCAAAATCTAACGCACCCTGCAAATCTAACGTGCTATTAACGCGCCTAAAAAGCCCAACGCATTTCGATTTTTGCGTTGGGCATTTTGATTTCTGCGTTGGGCATTTTGATTTTTGCGTTGGGCTTTTC
>JAIRKY010000059.1 GCA_031259755.1 Mediterranea sp. (in: CFB group bacteria)
TATCGAACTCTCTATGAGGAAGAAAATCTGCAAATTGAGCGAAGATATATTTACCTTGATTCATATTTTTAGCTTTTGGGCAAAGCTAAAAAATGAAAGTCAATTCGAATCGTCACGCGACTAAAACTTTCTGAAACCACGATATACAAAGCATATCAAAGAACGAATTTTAATTTTTAGCGTCCACTGATGAAACAGTTTCAAAAGTGTTTATAAAGATACTACTATTTTTAAAAGAAAAAGAAAAAAACCGCAAAAAACTTGTATAATCTGATTTTTTATGCAGGATGAAACCTGTTTTGTAAGGAGTTAGCAAAGAAATTTTCCTTACCTTTGCAAGGTAAAACAAAAGAAACGGGAAATGAAACCAATTATAGCTCCTTCTATTCTGTCCGCGAACTTTGCCCATCTGGCGAAAGATATGGAAATGATCAACCGTAGTGAAGCGGATTGGGTGCACATTGATGTCATGGATGGTGTCTTTGTTCCCAATATATCTTTTGGTTTCCCTGTACTGAAATTTGTTGCAGAGTTGACGGACAAGCCGCTCGATGTTCATCTGATGATTGTCAATCCCGAAAAATTCATTCATGAAGTGAAAGCATTGGGAGCCTATACGATGAATGTGCACGTGGAAGCATGTACGCATCTGCACCGTGTTGTCCAGCAAATACGTGAAGCCGGCATGAAACCTGCGGTTACGATCAATCCGGCTACTCCGGTTGCCGTGTTGAACGATATTATCCGCGATGTTTACATGATACTTGTGATGAGTGTAAATCCGGGCTTCGGAGGGCAGGCATTTATTGAGCGCTCGGTAGAAAAGGTATCCGAACTTCGTGAACTTATTGATAAAACGGGCTCCAAAGCCCTGATTGAAGTTGATGGAGGAGTGAATCCGGAAACAGGCGCACGTTTGGTTGCCGCCGGCGCGGATGTCCTTGTCGCGGGAAGCGTGATCTTCGCCCATAAGGACCCCGAGCAAATGATCCGTGACTTGAAAGGACTATAAAAACGACCCGGATTGCCTATCTCTTATTTCTACAGGTATACCGCTTTCAGATTGCTTGTCCCTTTGGTAGCAGGCATTCTTTGCGGCGATTATATATACGTTGAAGGCGTACGACTCCCTTTTAAACTTCTTTTAGTTGCCGTCTTCATCTTTCTTTTCTCTCTGGTTGTCCTATACCGGGTGTTTCGCCGGTATTCATCCCGATGGGTATTTGGTTTGTTTGTCTATTCGTTTTTCCTGCTTTTCGGAGTTTGTTGGCAGAATATCCGTCTGCAACAAACCGTCGTTGACTTTCCTTCTTCCGAAGCCCTATACAGGGTTGTGATAACAGACCGACCGGAACAGAAAGAGAGAAGTATGCTTTGCCGCGCCCGTGTCCTGGAGCAGAAAGATCCGCTTTCTTTGAAAAAGATGGATTCTCCTCCGTCTGTCTTGTTGTACTTCTCCTCAGATACCGCAAGTAAAACAATACAGCGCGGCGATGAGCTTTTATTGTCAACACGGTTGGCCTTGCCGGTACATAGAGGAAACCTTGATGAATTTGATTATCCCCGCTACCTGATCCATAAAGGGATCAGTGGAACCGGTTTCGTTTCTGCCGGAAAATGGCAAGTCACCACGCATCATTCCCAGCGTTCCATACAAGATCATGCTTTTGATTGCCGGGATAAAGTGTTAAGCCTGTATCGTGATCTGGGCTTTCAGGCGGATAATTATGCCGTACTGTCGGCATTGACGGTTGGATATAAAGATGAACTGAGCGAATCCATACGTGAATCCTTTTCGGTTTCCGGCGCAAGCCACGTGCTGGCGCTCTCAGGTCTACATATCGGCTTCCTGTACATATTTATATTCTTCCTGCTGAAAAGAATACCCGGTTCTTCTACCGGGATAAAACTCCTCAGAGTGACAACGGTCGTCATCCTGTTGTGGGGATTTGCTTTTCTTACCGGTCTTTCTCCGTCGGTGCTCCGCTCGGTTATTATGTTTTCACTCATCGGTCTATCCCAGTTCTCCACCGAACGTCCGATCTCTTTAAATACCCTGTTCGTAGCCGGTATAGGTATGCTGATCTACGATCCTTCCTGGTTGTATGATATCGGCTTTCAACTCTCATTTACGGCAGTTATTTCCATTTTGCTGATTCAGCCATGGCTATACAGACGATTCACCGTACGTAACTGGTTTTTTGACAAGTTGTGGAAACTTGCTACCGTTTCCATCGCCGCCCAGATCGGTACGGCCCCTTTGGTGTTGCTCTATTTTTCCCGATTCTCCGTCCACTTCTTGTTGACCAATATTCTTGTAGTTCCACTGGTAACGATCATTATTTACGTGGCCATTATCATGCTGTCGCTCTCTTTTATACCGGTAGCCGGACAGTTGGCGGCGTATGGGTTGGATCTTCTTTTGGATTTGTTGAATGTAGTGGTGCGTGGGGTAGAGCGGTTACCGTTCGCTTCTATCGATCATGTTTGGATATATCACGTCGAGGTGTTGCTTTTCTATCTGGTATTGTTTCTCCTGGGATGGTATGTTGTGCGACGGCTTCCCCGGTTTCTTTCGGCCGGTTTGTCGGTTCTCCTGGTCTTATCCGTTTACCGGGTTTATCAGGTTGGGGTCGATTCTCCCCGGCAGAGCCTGATTTTCTATCATGTACGCAATTGTCCGGCGGTTCACTGCATCCTGCCCGATGGCCGGTCGTGGCTGGTTTATGCCGACAGTGTACCCGAAGAGCGACGTCTGGCGCGTGTCGCTTCCAATTACTGGGATCGTCTCCGGCTGTCGGAACCCATTCCTGTCGTTGCGGATTACAGTGAAGAATGTTTCATCCGCCGTGATAATATAGTTCTGTTCGGTGGGAAAAGAGTTTGCATGGTTAGCGATGACCGTTGGAAAAACAAGCGGGTGGAGCTTCGCCTGCCGGTTGATTACTTGTATATATGCGCGGGATATACAGGATACGTGGAAAGCCTTACGGACGTTTTTCTTGTGCGGCAGGTCGTGTTGGATCCTTCTATCCCGGATCATCGTCAAAATGTTTTACAGGAGGAGTGTAAGCGTTTAGATATTCCAGTCACTTCATTGTGGAACAATCCTCTTATTTTATAGGTTCAGAGCAAACGCACGAAAGTTAAGTAATCAGATTTTTAAGATACTCCAAGTTATATGTTGCCTTTAGCCTTCGTTTCTTCAAACTTAGCTTATCGGATTGTTCCCTGTGATAATTTGCAAAGACGCAAAACACCGGTATAACCGGCCGGTATTCCTGCTTTCATAGGCTTTTCTGCGGATAGATATTTTGTCAGATCTCATGTACGTTGTCTGTTTCTGACTTTTTTATGATGGTTTTTTCATAAAGATCCCCTGTCTTTGTAGCCATCGTATTTAAATCATAAACACTATATATTAAGACAAAGAGATTTCTTACATTGAACTTACGTTATGTTAAGTCTCTTTTCAAAGGACTGTTTCATAAAAAGTGCACCTCAAAAGTTTTTTGTCTAACTTTTGGGGTGCACTTCGAGTATGTATTTCAACAGTAACGGCGCCTTCGTGTCCGGCAATGAGCTTCGGGCCGCCGGCTACTCCGTGCGGTGCACTCAAGAATAAAGGAGAACTCATTTACCATTTACAGATTTC
>JAIRKY010000060.1 GCA_031259755.1 Mediterranea sp. (in: CFB group bacteria)
TGAATTGTTATAGCATATTGATCAGTAAAACGCTAAATAATATTCCTTTTAGCTTTCCGGATGCATCAGGACTTTTTGCCAAACAAACGCTTCATACGCCACAGAAGGCTCAGAATGGCGGTTGAATGGTCAACCGGATTCAGCGATAAAACGAAAAACAGTCAACCGAATTCAGGGATAAAATAAAACAGTCAACCAAATTCAGGTTACTGCAAGGTTTACGCTGTAACCCCACCGGTTTTCCTGTTAAACAACTCAACTTTCCTGTTAACCACACCAACCGTCCGTGTTTAACACGCAGCCCCATCGTGTTTAACACGGCCACCGGTTTTGG
Source organism: Mediterranea sp. (in: CFB group bacteria) (assembly GCA_031259755.1). Taxonomy (GTDB): domain Bacteria; phylum Bacteroidota; class Bacteroidia; order Bacteroidales; family Bacteroidaceae; genus Bacteroides. Next base: position 335 of record JAIRKY010000060.1, read on the forward strand.
TTAACAGGAAAGTCGGCGTGTTTAACAGGGAACCGTTCAAGCCAAAAAAGACGCCTCGTTTTGTAATTATACGAGTTTCTGAAAATAAAGAACGGCCTGTCACATTCCTTTAGAAAAGATCTTGAGACGTTCTTTTCCTGTTTTCCCGTCTTTTCCGTATGATCTTAATGTATTACTTTGCTGCATACATGCAAAAACAAGCAGCGATTTTACGCTATTCCATATGACAATATAGCATAAAGACGCCAGATTCCGGTATAGCCGACCGTTTTGTTTTTACGAAATGCGATTTGCAGGCGATCTTTAGAGATCCGCCCGGTATTCTTGCTTTCATGGGCTTTTTTTACGGATTGACATTTTGTCAAATCCCATGCACATCGTCTGTTCCCACCTTTATATATAGCGGAAGTCCGAACGTTTTAAAAATGATCTTACCGGAATCTCTTACATCGAATTCACGTTATTTTAGTTTTTACCGGAAGGATTATCACGTGGATATAAAGACGAATAAGAACTCCTGAACAGATGCATCTGCAAAAGGAACTGAAAATAAAAAGTTATAAAAAGCCAGAGAGTAGCAAGACTATCCTTGCTACTCTCTGATAAAACTGATATTTTTGCCTAATAAATTTAGGACTAATCATACTGATTAATATCAATCAATGTCCTTATTTTACTTCTATGTTCCTATTCTGCAAGGTTACATTCACTAATTTTACGTACTTTGCATACTGTTCGGGAGAAAGCGCCTGCTTCATCAGCTTCAGGTTACCGTAAACTGCGTTTTGAAGCATTTTGTCCTGATTCTTTTTAGTTCTGATTGCTCTTCTCATTTGTTCGTCGAAGAACACACTAATGTTTGCCACTTCTTCAGTCTGTGCCGAAGACAATTTTAAATAGCTACTCAACTTAGAAATGTTGATGTTACCTTCCCATGTGGTTGCAGTTACAGGTTGTTTACCTGCTGCAAAACTACTTGCAGATAGACAGATCACTGCCATTACTGCTAATACTAAACGTTTCATAATAATACCTACTAAATTTGTTATACCTAAAAACCTTTTAACCTTAAAAAAACTATTACCTGCTGAAAACAGGACTAAGCGCTTAGTTTTTCTTTTTACTTATGCAAATGTACTAAATATGTTTTATAACATATAAGCGTAATACGAGAAAATATCTCCAATAATAATTATCAGATGCTCTCTAAGGTTGATTTCAGGCTAAAATGAAACATTTTTGTAACAACGATCCCATTTTGACACAAATCCGGTTATCGTAACCGGAGGCGTTGGCCGATCTCAGGAATATAGTCGGGATCCTTACGGTTCATCTTATAGAGGTTTTTCAAGCGGATACCGTACATCTGCGAAATGCTATGCATCGAATCGCCATCTTTAATGATATGTACCGTATATATCTTAGTAGCCTTTTTATTCTTCCGACACAAGTAAATGATATCTCCGTCAACCAATGTATATTCTTTGTGCAGATCATTGTACTTCATGAGTTTACGCCAACCGATACCGGTTTCCTTGGCCAGGCTCTTGAACGTATCGCCATTACGGGCAACGATATAAGCCAAGTCATTGGAAAGATATACCTGATGCTGCATGATCGGGGCTATAGAGGGAGCCTTACTACCTTTACGGTCGTATTTATAAAGTTCGTAATCTTCTATGATGGTGATCAGACGATTGGCATACGAAGGGTCGGTGGCATATCCTGCTTTTCTCAACCCTCTCGCCCATCCCTTATAATCGGTGATGCTTAATTTGAACAGGAAAGCGTAACGGGCGCCACGAGTAAGGAACATGGAATGGTCTTCGTAAGATTCTTTGGGATGTTTATACACGCGGAAACACTCGTTGCGGGCATCATCATCATGGCGTACGGTTTTACCCCGCCAACTGTTTCCACACTTGATACCAAAGTGATTGTTGCTTTTCCGGGCAAGTTCGCTCCGGCCCGCGCCACTTTCCAATAAGCCTTGCGCCAGGGTGATACTGGCAGGTACCTTGTACTTCTTCATCTGATCCACAGCCATATCACAATAATTATCAATATAAGCCAGATAGTTCGCATTCCGCCCTTTCTGTGCATGTATCGCTTGCAAGGGAAGAAGCAGTAAGACTAATATAAAAGAAAAAGCTGTCGTGGTACAATTACGTCGTGATCTTTCCATTCTACACTATTCAATAAAGGTGACGTTCTTTCGTTGAACACACAAAAGTCTTAAAAATAATTGGGATTATCAATCTCTTTTCTAACTTTGTGATACATTTACATTTAAGCCATGAAAAATCTGAAGATTACAACTGTTATAAAAACATACCCATCCGACGAATTAAGTAAAACAGACCAGGAACTTGTTACTGCGGCCAAGGAAGCGACAAAAAGCAGCTATGCACCTTACTCCAGGTTTTCCGTAGGAGTAGCGGCTTTATTGAAAAACGGCGTCGTTGTCACAGGTTCCAATCAGGAAAACGCGGCATACCCATCCGGTATATGCGCGGAACGGACAACGCTCTTTTACGCCAATTCACAATATCCCGACCAACCAGTCGACACGCTGGTCATAGCCGCCCGCACGGAAAAAGATTTCATTGAATCTCCCATCCCACCCTGTGGCGCCTGCCGACAAGTGATGCTGGAAACGGAGGCCCGATACAAACACCCTATCCGCATATTGCTATATGGGAAGAAAGAAATATACGAAATAGACCGGGCAAGCGATTTACTGCCGATATCGTTTGATGGTGCGGCAATGGAAGTGTAAGCTACCAGGTAAACACTTAACTTCTTCATGCATAGATTTTGATTAGAAAGTTGTTCAGGAAGTTCCAACGAATGCGGAACCATCTGCGTGTGCTGCTTTGTTTACCGCCGAAGCGAAGGATAAAGTTGCGGAAACCATGTTTCCGGAAAGGTAGTCCGACATCCATAAACTCCATGTGGCGACAGCCTCTGGTCTTGGCATCTGTAAGCGCACACCATATAGCCAGTACTCCAGGGTACAGGGTCGCAAAACGTTTGGTCATCCCGCCGGAAAACCATAAATAAGCGCTTTCGCTGGAATAAAGTATGGACGATCCGCCGATGATCCGGCCTTTATATTTCACAATAAATATCTTGGCAAGTCCCTTGCTGATTAGCCAGGTGTTTGCTTGCTGGAAAAATTCCAATGTGGGGAAATATTTACGTATCCGGGTAGAATAGATTTTGTGAAGTACATGAGAGAACTCCGATATGTCTTCCGCATTGTTTGTTTCGCATATTTCTACGCCGTTTTTCAATCCTTTCTTGATTTGCCGGATGCGCGAAGGGTTGAACTGCTCTTCAACTCTGTCTACTTTATGAAGCGAATTGCGTACCCGTAACCAATTGATCGCAAAATACTTGTTGGCACGGAAATACCTGTGGCCGTCTAATGCATTCTCGAGATTACGGAATTCGATAATGAAAGCGTGGCGGAGCGATTCATTGGTCAGATGTTCAAGCATATAATTGAATACTTCTTCCTTATCAATGTTATCGTCCAGGTATTCTCCCGTACCATAGATTTCGCATCTTTTAAGGAAAGGAAAGGGAAGTAGTTGGGCGTTTTTCCGGGTTACAGCCAATAACTTAGCCACAGGTTTTCCTTCTTTTGTGGCAACAATCAGTACCGGCCTATAACCGGTTATCGCTTCGTAGAACAGAAACAGATCCTTGGAATGAAAGATATTATTGCCTGGCAGTCCGGGAATATTCTTTCCATGATAATATGAGGTCAATTTTATTGGCATTTGTGCAAATTTAGACTTTTTCCGGGCATACTATGCATATACGACAAAAAAATGAGCTGTCCTCACGGATTGCTCATTTTACTTTCACTGTAGCGTTCATTTAAGACCTACTTGTTATTTGGGAGAACCAAGGTATTTAGCGATTATCCGTACTTGTCGGAGAGAGAGAATCCGATGATTGTAAGGACCAAATCCTGTTGCTCTTAACTCGGCTAATAGCGGTGCACAACGTTTAATCGAACGACTCAGACAGCGAACGGCGTTTTTACTGTTGCCACAGCCGGGGTAATAACTTTCGGCCAACGAAGAAAACTTAACAATAGATCTTGTCATAATTTTGTTTTGGGCTAGGTCAATTATTCACAACTAAGATTAACATGACAAAGATAAGGGTTTGTGACGCTCCCGGCAAGAAATAAATTTCCTATTTTTGGGCAGTTTCACAGTTTTAAACGCCTATATCTCTTATCTTTGCGTTTCATTCTTTAGAATTCGTGTTTTTATGAATAATTTCAGTGAATTAATAACTAACCGTCGCAGTATGCGTAAGTTTACCGATGAAGGACTTTCCCAGGAAGATGTTGTATCTTTAATGAAAGCTGCGCTTATGTCTCCAACTTCAAAACGTACCAATGCATGGCGGTTTATTGCGGTTGATGATAAAGAGACATTGCAGAAACTTTCCTGTTGTAAGGAGCATAGCGCGATATTTCTGGCCGACGCAGCCCTGGCAATTGTTGTAACTGCCGATCCGTTAGTCAGTGATATTTGGATTGAAGATGCTTCGGTAGCTTCTATTATAATCCAGTTGCAGGCTGAGGACCTGGGTCTGGGAAGCTGTTGGGTGCAAATTCGTGAGCGTTTCCATGCGTCTGGTATTCCTGCAGGCGAATATGTACGTGAGGTACTGGATATTCCCTTGCAATTGCAGGTTCTTTCAATAATTGCGATCGGACATAAAGGGATGGAGCGTAAACCTTTCAACGAAGAACATCTGCAATGGGAAAAGATACACATTAATAAATATGGCGGTAAGTAAAGAATATGATAGAGAAAGATATAAAGAAACTCTCGATCGCCTTTCTTGGAGCAGGTAATTTGGCGGTAAATCTGGCTCAGAGCCTTTACCGGAATGGTTTTGAGATCGTGCAGGTGTATAGCCGTACAGAAGAATCGGCAAGATCACTGGCGGATAAAGTAAAGTCTGAATGGGTTACCGATTTGAAGAAAGTAACCTCAAAGGCTTCACTTTATATCGTTTCCCTTAAAGATTCAGCTTTTATGGAGTTGTTGCCGCAAATCGTTGAAGGGAAAAACGGGGCTTTGCTGGTGCATACCGCAGGAAGCATCCATATACGTATATGGGAGGGAAAGACGGACCGCTACGGGGTCTTTTATCCGATGCAGACATTCAGTAAGCGGAGAGAGGTAAATGTTAAGGAGATACCTTTTTTTATAGAGGCTGCCCGGAAAGAAGATGCGGAATTGTTGAAAGCCATAGCTTCGGTGTTGTCGGATAGCGTGTTTGAAGCAGACTCTTTGCAACGTAAGAACCTTCATCTGGCGGCTGTGTTTGCTTGTAACTTCACCAATCATATCTATGTACTGGCAGCTGATCTGTTAAAGAAATACGATCTTCCGTTTGAGGTGATGTTGCCGCTTATTGATGAAACGGCTCGTAAGGCGCATGAGCTTCCGCTATTGGAGGCGCAAACCGGCCCTGCAATTCGTTATGATGAGCATGTGATCCGTGAACAGTTGGAGATGTTGTCCGATGAGCCTGCAATGAAAGAAATCTATCGGGTATTGTCGGAAAATATTCAAAAACGTTCTCAGGGAAAGTGATAAAGATCAGAATCTGATGATAGAGTAGTTTTAATCTTCAATCGTAAAAGAGTAAACAGAAATGTCCACTATAAATTATGACCTGACCCGGATCAAAGCTTTGGCTTTTGATGTAGACGGAGTGTTAAGCTGTGATGTAATTCCTTTACATCCCAATGGGGAGCCTATGCGTACGGTAAATGTGAAAGATGGCTATGCCTTGCAGCTGGCGGTAAAGCAAGGGTTGCATATCGCGATTATCACCGGAGGAAGGACCGAAGCTGTGCATAAACGTTTTACGACGTTGGGTATTGAGGATATTTATATGGGTTCGTCCGTGAAAATCCATGATTACTATGATTTCCGTGACAAACACGGGTTAAAGGATGAAGATATCCTTTATATGGGCGATGATGTGCCCGATATTGAGATTATGCGGACTTGTGGTTTGCCTTGTTGTCCGAAAGATGCTATTCCTGATGTGAAAACGGTTTCAACATATATCTCTCATCATAATGGTGGATGGGGCTGTGGCCGTGATGTGTTGGAACAGGTTATGAAAGCTCAGGGCAAATGGATGATAGACGACGCGTTTGGTTGGTAAATCATTCGTTTGTTTTATCATAGAATAAAGATCGTTATGTATGAATGTAGAAGGATATAAAATTGTGTTGGCATCCGGTTCTCCGCGCCGTCAGGAACTTCTGAAAGGTTTGGGTATTGACTTTACAGTCAAGCTTTTACCTGATTTAGATGAATCTTATCCGGCCGGTTTGAGTGGTGAAGAGATCCCATCATACATTGCTTGTCGTAAAGCTGAAGCCTATAAAGGCTTGATTCAACCCAAAGAGTTGATCATTACTGCCGATACGATTGTTTGGCTTAATGGAGAGGTGTTAGGCAAACCTGAGAATGAAGAAGATGCTAAAGTTATCTTGAGAAAGCTTTCCGGTAAGACCCATCAGGTCATAACAGGAGTTTGCTTAACTACTTGTGAATGGCAAAAGGATTTCACGGCCATAACCGATGTGTCTTTTTCTGATTTGACAGAAGAAGAGATCGGGTATTATGTAACCCATTACCATCCGATGGACAAGGCAGGCGCTTATGGTGTTCAGGAATGGATAGGTTATGTCGGCGTCAAAGGCATACAGGGCAGTTACTTTAATGTGATGGGCCTGCCCATACAGAAACTGTATAAGGAGTTGATGCGACTGTAACGAATATGTTTGAACTGACTTATATCAGGTCGTACATAAGTGCAATGTCATATTCATTGATGCCATTCTTCATCAGGTATTCTTTGTCTTTATTGAATATATCAAGGAACAGGGTCTTGCTTCCCGACAATTCACACGATCTGGTATATCGCTCTATCGCCTTTTTTATATCTCCCAGGCACCATGCCACGTGTCCGGCATTGAGATAATCCGGAGCGACTCCGTCCTTTCCTATTATTCTATCGTAAAACTTCATGGCCTGTTCATTCTTCCGGATCATAAATGAACACCAGGCTATGGCGCGCCATGTCCTGGTATTGTCGGGATCAATGAAGTCAAGCTTAAAGAAATATTGTATGGCTTCATCAAATTGTTTCAACTCTACAAGACAGCTCCCTATATTGTATAGCAGGCTGCGGTTCTCCGGTTGTACTTCTTCTACCTTTTTATAGTAAGATAGCGCTTTGTGATAGTCCGTCATTATCCGGTAACAAGTTGCTATATGGTAATTGGTCCATACATTATCCGGTTTGAGCATATCTGCCTTTTGATAGGCATCCAGCGCTTTGTCGAGGTCTTTTAGTTTCTGATGGCAATAACCCAGTTTCTGATAGAGTTCGGCATCATCTTCTCCCAACTCTATTAATATATTGTAGATACTTACCGCTTCATTATAGTGTTCTTTGTGGAAGTTAAAATCGACCAACTCATTGAATAGCTGAGGCTTATATATAATCTCTTTCAGTACCGGATATTCATGTAACAGTAAAGGAGCCTTAAATATGTCGGTAAAATCATTTCTATATGGGAATACCTTAAAAAAGCGGTAAAGGTCATGTATATACTGATTGGAGATATATTTCGGGTCGTTCGTGATTTTCTTCATCGCATCGGTTTGCTCTTTATCCGTCAGTTCATCCATCGATTGTGAAGATAGTTGTTTGATCATCATATCCCGGTAGTTCATCGGTATAGTCAGGATCGTGAATAACAGGGAATACTTGTCGCTATCACAGAAGAAAGCGGAATCCAGGATCAAGTCTATTACATTACTGTCTGTGTCATTACTTAATTCTTTTGCAATGGATGAATGTTGTTTATCGAAACGGTAGAACCAGTTATTTATGTTTCTAAAGAAAGGATATCCCTTCTGATGGGTAAAGGTACTCATATAGATATCGGCGCCTTCCATCTGTAATTCACTCATTTCACGCAGTTTATCGCCCAGCGATGAATTTTCGATGTTGTATGTCCAGTCCGGATTATGATCTTCTTCACTGAGTTCGTCCGGATTGATACGCAGGTTCTGCGGATTTGCGCTTTTAATCATCTCCGGAATGATCTCTTCCTGCATTTTCTTATTGATCTTTTCCGTGTCTTTGCTACGGAGCATTTCAATTTGTATCCGGTTGAGGCTTTTTCCGAATCTTTCATTCTCGTTCAATAGAGCCAGGCGGCCTGTTACTTCCGGATAGAAGGCTATGCGCGCATGATAAAGTTGGAACATGATCGCTAATCCGACTAAAGCCCGTTGGCTGATTTGATTATTCTCATGCCGATAGGCATCGAAAAGCAACATTAACTTCCGTTGGTCGAAGAATTCTAACAGGCTAAGGGTGACAGCGCTGACAAACAGGCAGAGATCATTCTCGTGAATAAGGACCGATTCGATCATCTTTTTTGCTGTTGCGGCTTCGTCATTAGTCCAGGATTGGGTCGTCCAGACCCGGTTGAACATGATCTTTTGTATTTCCTCGTGATGTTGGCGGACAGCATCTAACTTTTCGTCACTGTCTTCTGTTTGTAGCAGACTGGTTACTGCATAGTTTTCCGTATAAGATTCCAGTTCGATCAGAAGGGCGTCGAGCGTATATTGAATCTCAGATCTCTTTAATTTGTCTAATGTGTTGAGGTAAAGGCTGCGATAACTCCCGGACGATATGCGGAGCAGATAACCTGTATCAAGGACTTTAAACGTGTCTCTTAGTAGTTTGAGGTGCATTTCCGTACGTTTCGGATCGTCAACGTCCTGACGCATATATTCCAACATATAATTATAGGATGTTTCTATCTCCTCTATTTTATCTTGCAGATTCCAGTCGTTTGTCTTTACCAGAAATTCCTTGATTTCCGGCAAAGCGTCTTTTAATCTCATATCATCAAGCATCATGGTGATATACTGATATTGGTCTGTTATGTCGGAGTTTATTGTTTTCATAAACAGTTCTTCTCTTTTGGAAGGCTTGTGAAAATCCGTACCCTGCAAAATTACAGGATCATTTTCAGATACGAACAGGAAGAAGAGGCAAATATAGGTCTCAATACCCTCTTTTGAGGTTCGGAAGAAAGATGCCTTTCATGGAATCGTCAGAAACGTACCTGTACCTGCGTCTGGATCATAGTTGAGTTATCCGGATTCTTTTTATCACTATATGTATATTGCGCCTGGATGCGACATCTGGGATAGAACCAATATTGTACACCTGCCACATAATTGGTTTGTTTCATACTCAGGTCCTTGTTCTTGTTGAAGTAGTCGTAAGAAACGACAATATCGAACTTGGGGCATACATGGACAGAAGCGGTGGCATAATATCCGTCGCTCTTCACTTTACCGTCTTTACCTCCCAGATATTCCGTACGAAGACTAACCGGTTTGGTCTTTACAACGGCGCCCACCGCCCAGCGGTCACGGGAATAATTATTGCCGGTCTGAATGTCCGGGTTCGCGTCGGACAGGGCGATGGCATTACCCTGTCCTGTAGTGAATGATCCGCTTACGGATAACCATCGGGTCGGGTTTACCATAAGGTTTCCCATAAACTCCTTATTGCTGTTTTTATCTTTGTTGTTGATACCTTGTCCGTTAAAGAATCCAACGTTGTACGTCAGATAATCTTTGAACAGGTTTCCAAAGAGCATGAATCCCAGGTCACGTCCGGTGGTTGAGCCGCGAAGCGGATCTTCCGGCGTAACGGCTGCCAGATAGTTCGTTGCCTGCGAGTAGCAATCGATCAATTCGACAACGGTTGGCGACAGTGAATTTTCAATCGTATAAGGCGTTTTAAACTGCCCTAAACGAGCCGACAGCCCAGGTAGGATGCGGTAGTCGGTGTACATTTCCAACAGCGTGCCTCCGCCATTGAAGTTATACATGAAAAACAGCGACCAGTCGTTAGTAATTTTACCTTCGGCCATGAATATGATCCGCTTAATGTCGAAGTTGTTATTTGCGGCATCGGCATCGTTGTAAGTATATCCTGTTTGCGCATATCCCATCAGGTGGATGCGGTCTTTCAGGGCGCCTTCTTTCCGGTTCCCGTTCTCTTCCGGGGTTTGAGCGGATACGGATGATCCGCAGATCGTGAAGCTGATAAGAGTTAAAAATAAAAAGCGTTTCATCTTTGTCTATGAATAAATGAATCTGAACTATCTTTTAAACGGAGGAGGTTAAAAAGGACAGAGGCAACCCTTAATCACTAAGAGCCAACCTCTTTGCTTTTCGAAGTTCGATAAAAAACATTAATCTTCAATAGCGGCGATGCCCGGAAGTTTCTTTCCTTCAATAGCTTCGAGCAGCGCTCCACCACCGGTGGATACATAAGAAACGCCGCCGGCCAATCCGAATTTGTTTACACAAGCTACAGAGTCGCCGCCACCTATCAATGAGAACGCGCCGTTTTCGGTAGCCTCAACGATCGCTTCGCCAACAGCTCGTGAGCCGTGTGAGAAGTTGTCGAATTCGAATACCCCTGCGGGGCCATTCCAAAGGATGGTTTTCGATCTTCCGATCACACCGGCAAACAGTTTTTCCGAGTCAGGGCCGATGTCAAGGCCTTCCCATTCGTCAGGGATCTGGTTAACCGGAACGAATTTGCTGTTCGCATCGTTAGAGAAGCTATCCGCGATCTTGGCATCGGTAGCCAATACCAGATTTACATTATTCTTTTTCGCTTTCTCCATCAGGTCAAGAGCAAGATCCAGTTTGTCCGCTTCGCAGATTGACAGGCCAATTTCCCCGCCCATGGCTTTGGTGAAAGTGTATGTCATACCTCCCGCAATGATCAGGTTGTCTACTTTAGTTAGCAAGTTTTCGATGATCTCGATCTTGGAAGATACTTTAGACCCACCCATAATAGCGGTAAACGGACGTTGAATGTCGTTCATCACTTTATCAACGGCTTTTACTTCTTTTTCCATCAGGTAACCGAACATCTTACTGTCTTTATCAAAGTACGCGGCGATAAGCGCTGTAGAAGCGTGTGCGCGATGAGCCGTACCGAATGCGTCGTTCACGTAACAATCCGCATAAGAAGCCAATTTCCTGGTGAATTCTTTCTGGCTTTCTTTCACAGCTTTCTTGGCGGCTGCTTTTTCTTCATCCGAAGCGTCATCGGCCAAACCCCTTGGTTTGCCTTCTTCTTCAGCGTAGAAACGGAGGTTTTCAAGAAGCAATACTTCGCCCGGTTGCAAAGCAACGGCTTTCATCGCGGCTCCTTCGCTCATGCAGTCGTTGGCAAACTGTACATCAACACCCAACAGATCCGACAGATGAGGCAGGATATGTTTCAGCGAGAACTTGTCGGTTATCCCTTTGGGACGCCCCAGGTGAGAACCGATGATTACGCTGCCGCCATCGTTCAGGATCTTTTTCAGTGTGGGAAGAGCCGCACGCATACGGTTATCATCTGTAATGTTGAAATTCTCATCCAACGGCACGTTGAAGTCCACCCTGACGAATGCTCGCTTACCGGTAAAATTGTACTTGTCAATTGTTTGCATAATACGCTAATTGTTTATTAATATGTTATTCAATTCGTTTTCGCAGATTGCAAAGTTACTATTTCTTTCTTTTTTTTGCTATGATTCTATTGTTTTCTTCTTTGGTTTTTCCTACTTTACAAGCATCACAGTAATAGTTACACATCATTTGCAATCCACATTTGTCGCAATGGGGGTTCCGAGCCTGGCAAACGTAGCGCCCGTGAAGGATCAGCCAATGATGCGCCGTGGCTATTTGCTCTTCGGGGATATTCTTCACGAGTTCCTTTTCAGTAGCTAATGGGGTTTTGGAGTTATTGGTCAGCCCAATGCGGTTTGATACGCGGAATACGTGGGTATCGACGGCCATGGCGGCTTTATTGAAGACGACGGACCGGATAACGTTCGCGGTCTTTCTGCCTACTCCGGGTAGTTTGATCAGGTCTTCAAGGTTGTCGGGCACTTCACTGTTGAACTGCTCTACCAGCATTTTGGCCATACCCGCCAAGTGCCTGGCTTTGCTGTTAGGGTAGGAAACACTACGGATATATTCAAAAATAACCTCCGGAGTAGTGGCCGCCAGAGCTTCCGGGGTAGGAAAATCGCGCAGTAAAGGAGGCGTGATCATGTTTACCCGCTTGTCGGTACACTGGGCGGAAAGGATCACGGCAACCAGTAGCTCGTATGCGTTTGTGTAATGCAACTCCGTTTCGGCCACAGGCATATTCTCCTGAAACCAGGCCATTACCTTCTCATAACGTTCCTTGTGTCTCATCTCAGCTTATACTTATGAAAATGCGGCGCCACTTTCGCGCTGAACAGAACAGTGGAAGCCACCGTCAGGCAGGCGCCGGATAAATAGGTTACGTCGAATGAGGTGTGTTGCGCCAGATAGCCCCCGGTAGTCAGGCCGATACCGATACCCAAGTCCCATGAAGTGAGGTAAGTAGAGGTCGCCGTTCCTCGTTTGTTGTGCGGGGCGAGGTTTACAAACAGCGAGTTGAACGCCGGGAACATCGTACCGAAGCCTACTCCAAGCAACAAGGCGATCATGAAGAACAGCACGGTGGTGAATATCAGATCGGAGTTGATCAACGTACCACAGGCCGCAAGCAGGAAAAAGCACAGGCAAACCAGGTACATGCCCAACTTGATCACTTCGGTGATGCGTCCTTTGTCCACCTGTTTCCCGGAGAACATACGCGACACAGCCATCCCAAGGGCCATGAAAGTAAAGAACAATCCGCTGCTGAGAGTGATGCCGATCTCCTTGGCATACATGGCGACGTATGTCGTGGTCATCCCATAAGGAATGGACAAAAGCAGGAGCGAAGCGCCGGCGGGTACACCTTTTAATAATATGAACCGGTCGAGTGAGACCGGCTCGCGGAGTGTCGGCTCTTTCCGGGGTGTTCTTATCAGGCACGCCATGATGAATCCGATCGTTCCCGACAGGAGCGAACACAGGAAGATGGTTCCGAACGGATAGTAATCGTGCATGAACAGCCCCACCATTGGCCCGAAGCTCATGGCCATGTTATTCATCAGGCCGTAGTAGCCGATAGCTTCGCCACGGCGGGAAGAAGGAGTAATGTCGATCACAATGGTATTTCCCGCCACCGTCACCATACCGAACGCCAGGCCATGCGCCACACGGAACATGATAAACAGGGAAAGTATGCCTGCCAACAGGTATCCGGCAAAGATCGACGTAAAGAGAAAGTACGCCACCAGGTACAACGGCTTACGTGCAAACGTATCGAGCAGGAAACCGGAGAACGGGCGAATACACAACGCAGCTACCGTATATGAAGATAGAATGATACCCACGGCGGCATGTCCCGTATCGAACACTTCCGTAAGGTAGAACGGCAGGACGGGCAATACCAGGTAAAAGGCGAAGAACAGCAGAAAATTGGCTGCCAGTATAAAACAGTAATCCGGGGTGACGAGTTTATCTTTTGCCATATCGTTGGTTTTGAAACGCGGATCAACGCAGATCATTTATTTCTATTTCAGACGGATGATCCCTGCGGGAAAGGTTTTGAATAACAGATCCGCGTTTAATTCTCAGTCTAATATCCGCGTTTAATAAGCCGCTTCGAATTCCTTCAGGAAACGAACATCGTTTTCAGAGAACAGGCGGAGATCGCTTACCTGATACTTCAGGTTCGTGATACGCTCGATACCCATTCCGAGAGCATAGCCGGTGTAGACCTTGCTGTCGATACCGGATGCTTCGAGCACATTCGGGTCTACCATACCGCAGCCCAGGATTTCCACCCAGCCGGTATACTTGCAGAACGGACAACCTTTTCCACCGCAGATGTTGCAACTGATGTCCATTTCCGCGCTTGGTTCGGTAAATGGGAAGTACGACGGACGCAAGCGGATCTTGGTGTCGTTGCCGAACATTTCTTTCGCGAACAGCAGCAACACCTGTTTCAGGTCGGTAAACGATACATCTTTGTCGATGTATAGCGCTTCGATCTGGTGGAAGAAAGCGTGCGCGCGATAGCTGATCGCCTCGTTGCGGTACACGCGTCCCGGACAGATGATGCGGATTGGCGGCTGCGGGTTCGCTTCCATCGCACGTACCTGAACGGATGAAGTATGCGTACGCAGTACGATATCAGGGCGCGCTTCGATGAAGAATGTGTCCTGCATGTCGCGTGCCGGATGGTCTTTCGCGAAGTTCAGTGCGGAAAACACGTGCCAGTCGTCTTCAATTTCCGGGCCTTCGGCGATGCCGAATCCCAGGCGGGCGAAAATGTCGATAGCTTCGTTGCGGACAATCATGATCGGGTGGCGTGCGCCCAGTTTCACCGGATAAGCCGAACGGGTCAGGTCCAATTCCGCATCCCCGTTATCCTTACTTTCAAATTGCTCCTTCAGTGTGCTGATCTTTTCCTGCGCAGCGTTTTTCAGTTCGTTCAACCTCATGCCTACTTCTTTCTTCTGTTCGGCAGCCACGTTGCGGAAATCGGCCATCAGGTTGTTGACGGCGCCTTTTTTACTGAGATATTTGATGCGCAGCGCCTCCAGTTCATCGGCGCTTGCGGCCGTCGCGGCCTTTACCTCTCGCAGTAATTGTTCAATCTTAGCTATCATAATTGTAGAATTCTAATTTCTCTGCTCATTCCTTTGCTTAAAAAGCGGCGTAAAGATAATGCCTTTCCCTTGAATAGTGAAATTTGGAAAAGGAAAAAACCCTTTCTCTAATTTTCACTCCTTTCATAAGATACCATTGCAAAAGTTGAAAAGCCACCTGCAATATTTATGATTCGTTTTATTCTCATCATAACTCAACGTAATATGAAATTATTACGTCGAGATATTGAATTATTACGTTGAGTTATGAAATTATTACGTTGAGTTATTGAATTATTACGTCGGGTTATTCTTCTATTCTTTTGGCGTTTCCGCTCCACTTCTTTCCTTCCCCGACGAGCCGGTTGATCTTCCCGATCTGCCGCTCGCAGGCCGAATGGCTGATCAGATTAAAAAACCCGTCGGGCGTTATGCCGCCCGACACATTGCTGAAACTTTTGCAGGTTGTTACCACCGGATATGTCATCGTATTCTCAGTTGTTTTAAAATTGTTGTCTTGCCGGATTGTTCCGAAAAGC
>JAIRKY010000063.1 GCA_031259755.1 Mediterranea sp. (in: CFB group bacteria)
CATTGTCCGAAACGCCCGCTGGCAAGGAGATACAAGCGACCTTGAAAATTAATTGTTATAAAATTTGCTTGGTTTAAATAAAAAAGATATTTTTGTGCTCATTAAACGTACGTTTAATGAGCAGCCTTGTTTTCTATCCTTTTTTCTTACATAAATTTCCTTTTGCATATATATGGTACATGCGCGCGCATGCGCGTATATTCTTTTTTTTATCGACCTTTTTGTGTTACACACTTAGGAGGTAGGTCCTACCCTATAACCTCAATTTTGTTACACACAAAAAAAATAAAAAAGAATATATACGCATACACACATACGCGCGCATACGCGAGGCTCTCCGTTAAAGATCATTAATTCTTCTCCGTTAAATTTCAGGATAAAAGAGCGATCGTACAGATAATCAGACGGTTACGCAAATAGTCCGACACAGACGGACCCACCGTACCATTTGTATATTCAAATTCTAACACCGACATTTGCAGCCGCTTTTCGGAACAGTCCGGCAAGACAACAATTTTAAAACAACTGAGAATACGATGACATATCCGGTGGTAACAACCTGCAAAGGTTTCAGCAAAGTGTCGGGCGGCATAACGCCCGACGGGTTTTTTAATCTGATCAGCCATTCGGCCTACGAGCGGCAGGTGGGGAAGATCAACCGGCTCGTCGGGGAAGGGAAGATACAGGAAGCCGGCAACGTCAAGGGCTATACCTACACCGGCAAAACCAAAAAGGCGGCGAAAAGGAAAGGAGAATAACCCGACGTAATAATTCAATATTACGACGTAATAATTTCATAACTCAACGTAATAATTTCATATTACGTTGAGTTATTTGATTATTACGTCAACTTATTTTTTTATAGCTGAAACGGAATCCGGCGTAATCAAAGGCGGCAGTAACTTGTTTTCCGTATCTCATACAAGGCATCGCCTCCACAGTCTATAGCCGCTATGACATCGGATAAAAAAAATAAAATCAAAACAGTTTCTTTATATCGAACTCACATTTTATTATATGAAATATTTGTTATAAGCGGAAATATTATTTCCTTTGTGAATTACTAACTAAATATTATATATCAAATGAAACGACACATCCTTTTAATCGGCTTATTCGGCGCCTTATGGTGCACAACGAATACAGCGGCGCAGAGCCTTGTAGAAGCGGACATGACAGCAGTAGAAAAGAACGCTGCAAAAATAGCTGAAAAAGAAGCGAAGAGAGCTGCGAAAGAAGATGCAAAAGCGGAGAAAGAACTGAAGAAGTTAGAAAAAGCGGAGGCTAAAGCTGGGGCTAAAAAAGAGAAGAGAGACAAAGACCAGGCGAAATTCGATGCTTATATCGAGAAATGGGAACCTGTTGATATTTCAAGCATATCGAGCAACCTGCCCAATACCATTCAGTTATTCGAGCAATCGAATGTGCTGTTCGCTACAATGAAAGAGGTACATGATTATATTGATTATATTCAGATAGAAGCGTTGCCTGAGAATGAAGAGGGTATTGTCGAGATGAAAATAACCAATAAAAAGACGGGTGAGGATATCGCTAAAACGGATGCGCTGAAAACATACGCCAAGGCTACTCTGGACTTGACAACCGCCGCGTTGAATGCCGGCAACATAGCTCTTATCATCCCTTCCGCCCTTGCTGAAGTGGTCTCTAATCCTTTATCCGGACTCACATTAAGTAAAAAGGTGAAAGATGCGGCTTTTGCCGTAAAATACTCCATAGATGCTATTCCTCTGATCAAGGCTAAGATAGAGGATAATATAGCTGCTGTAAAACAGAGTAAGAATAACTGATTATACCAGATTGGCCATGAGAAAATCCTGTGTTCTACTCTTTTTGATCTTTACCTGTACCTGTTTCTTGAACGCACAGGAACATGAATCCGAGAAAAAAGCGATGATCCTGCGTATGGGCGAATTCAAATGGCTGGAAACAGCCGAGCCCAAGGATAAGGATGAATACATCATGCACATTCAGGCGATCGCTGCCGACGCCGCCACCCAATCCGGGCGTTTTGAGGTTGTGGACGAAGAGATCGCGGATTCGGAATCTAAGTTCTTCATGCGCGAAGAATTTATGGATCTTGAAGAGAGTAAGCGTAAAGAGTTGTTAGGTAAGTTAATGAATGATTATAGCTTGTTCGGTGAGATCACAAAATGCAAATTCACTAAACGCACCAGCGGCGCCATGGGATATACCTGCGTGATTACGGTTAAACTTTCCGTAACTAACGCTCTTTCCGGTAAGGATGAGTTTGTAGCGTCACGTACTTTCGTTAGCGACTTTAAGAAGATGATAGTAAAGAATACCCTGGGCGCTGCATTGGATGACGCTTTGCAATCGGTTTCTCCCAAGATGGTTTCTTTTTTTACGAATAACTTTGCTGTGACCGGCGCGGTTGCCAAAATACAGAACGGCGATGTGATCATCACTTGCGGACAGCCGCAAGGCGTGAAAAAAGGTG
The DNA here is from genome assembly GCA_031259755.1 of Mediterranea sp. (in: CFB group bacteria). Classification (GTDB taxonomy): domain Bacteria; phylum Bacteroidota; class Bacteroidia; order Bacteroidales; family Bacteroidaceae; genus Bacteroides. The sequence continues at coordinate 2,480 of JAIRKY010000063.1, forward strand.
ATGAGTTTCAGGTTACTTTTGTGACTATGGCCAATGACGGTACGCGTACAGAGGCGCCTGTTGGCATTGTGAAAGTAAAAAACCTGCTTGCCGACGGCGCTTCCATTTGTGATATCAAGAGCGGTAAAGACGATATCAATGAAAAGTTCATCGCTTCTAATATTTCACAATGGTTAAACTGCAAATTGATTTTAAAATAAGGCAATTATGAAAAGAGGTCTTCTATTTTTATTCGTGTGTTTATTGGCTTACGCCGGAGCGTATGCGCAAAAGGTAAAACCTGTTGAATATGGTGGTTCTGTAAACCTGATAAAGTCGGACTCGAATCAGAGTTCGATTACCGTTCGTGCTTTAGGGTATGGCAAGAACGAAGCTATCGCCCGCGAAGATGCCGAGGTCAGAGTGATGCGCGCAGTGTTGTATGTCGGTTTTTCAGGTTGTTCCAGTTTAGTTAAGGAATCCGAAGCTGAGGGAGAACACGCTGCATATTTCTCTCGTCTTTTTGATGATAAACATTACAAAGACTTTATCACCGACGTGGTCAGCGTGGGTGATTTGACAAAGGTGAAAGGCCAGAAAGTGAAACAGATGCCTTTTGATATTACCATCAACCGTAGAGCTTTGCGTCAGGATCTTGTTCAGAATAAGATCGGCCGTTTAGGCTTCGGACGTTAGAATGTTTTAAGTCACATAATAAAGAAAAGAACTTTTCGGTAAGAATTTGTATCCAATGACTTACCGGAAGTTTTTTGTTTTAAAAATGAAAGTATGAAAAAATACCTGTTATTATTGTTTGTCGTATCGTGCTTTTCCGGAGCGGCTAAGGCTCAGAATACCCGTGGCACGGAGAATGGAGTGAAACAACCCGATATTATTGTTGTTCCGTTTACTAAGGAAGGTGATGACATTCGTAAAGTCATCGAGGATAACCCGATGATGAGCCTCGCTATAAGTAAAGTGAAAGAGACCTTTAATGATCGTGGATTCATTACGAGAGATTTTATCGCTTTGCTTAAATCATTGAAAACGACTGATGTGCTGACTCAAGGCTCCCAATCGGATGCAAAGTCAAAGGTTGTTCAAAACTCTAAAGCAGACATTGAAGTAAGTACGAAAATCTTTGTGATCAACCATCCTGAAGGCTCTTCGGAGGTGTCATTGGAGCTACAGGCCGCAGAAGTGCATACGGGTTCATCACTCGCTAATGTTTCTTATTTAAGCGGCAAATACATCACCAGTGATACCATTCGTCTGGCAAACCGCGCTTTGGGTATGATAAAAGATAATTTCTTCGATCAACTTCAGAACGCATTCGACCAGATCGTAGAGAATGGCCGTGAAATGACCATCCAGATCGTACTGGGAGAGAACTGCGAATTGGATGTATATTCGGAAGTAGGGAACAAGGGTAACGACCTTCAAATCGAAATAGAAGACTGGTTGGCCGCCAATGCTTACAAAGGCGTTTATAGCGTGAACAGTAGCGATAAGGTTTTGGATATCTCTATGCAGGTTCCAGTGTTTGACCAATCTACCGGTAATCCTTATTCTCCTTCTCGTTTGCGCGGAACATTGCAACGTTTCCTGAAAGAAATTCTTGAGCCTACCGGACACGAGCCGAAAGCAAGAGCCAATATCGGTCAGAAACTGGTCATCGGCATTGATTAAAACAACAGCAACTAAAAATGAACTTTTATGAAAAAGAGTATAACATTCGTCGCGCTTCTTGTTTGTATCCTGTTTCAGTCCGGAGCACAAAACGCTATTAATTTTTCAGCCGTATATCCGGACGATGACAGGTTGAACAATGACGTGAAGGAAGGCTTGAAACAGAAAGTCGAGCAGATCATTGGCCGTAACAATGCCGGAGCTACCTCAGTATATAACGCATTCATTATTCAGCCCGGATTGGATGTTCAGGACAGTAAATCGACCGAAGGCCTGGTGCGTAACGTGACCTTAGTAACCGGTGAATTGACCTTGACAGCTAAAAACCTGTATGATGAAAGCGTTTACGGAACGCTCGTCGTGAACCTTGAAGGCGATGCTACCGGCAATCGGGAAGCAGCGTTGAAAGCCCTCTTGAAGAATATCAAGATCACCAATCCGGCTTTTACCCGCTTCATCCGTACCACCCGCGAAAAGATCATGGATCACTATATGGAGAACTGTCAAACCATTATGACCAAAGCGCAGACCATGATCTCTACCGATAAGATCGAAGAAGCAATGGGTTATCTGGGAAGTATTCCGGAGGTGGTTCCGTGCTATGAAGACATCTCTTCGTTGATGACGTTGGCTTACTCGCATGCCAAGACATTGGCTTGCGACCAAAAAGTGCTTATGGCTCGCAGTAAATATGTGATGGGCGATTATGAAACGGCGTTGGAACTGCTGGCTGAAGTTCCTTCTTCAAGTACTTGCCGTGAAAGCGCCAAGGCTTTGACCGATTCAATCGCAAAATACATCAATAAAGTTCCCGATACGGTTTTTGTTGACCGTGAGATCGTTGTCGAGGCCGAGAAACCGGTGGCCAAACCGGCTAACGATCAGTATCGTCTGAATGTATCTTGTCCGGACCTTGGCTTTGAGATCATTTCGTGTGAAGGCCATGCGAGCAGCCAATCCATCATTCTCTATTGCCGCTTGGTCAATAAAGCCAAAGGAACGGACGCTTATATCCGTATGTATGATGTGATCGACGGTAATGGCGCGAAATACGCCAACCTGGAGCAATCGACCATGTACGGCTGTTCCGATCGCTATTACAACAGCATGCCGACGGATATACCCGTGGCTAAATGTTTCGTGATCAAAGACCTGACCGGTAAGTTGGATAAGCTGGCTTATGTGGCTATTGAGGCGCGGAATTGTAAGATAGAACTTCGCGATGTTCCTGTTACCTGGAAATAAATAAGGATATGAAAAAAAGAACACTTCGCCATTGGGCGTTGATCGTAGCTTTGCTGCTGTCCGGTGGTGTGAGCTCCCAATCGTATAAAGTTATAGAGAAGAGCGATAAGAAGGCTCCGTTGTGGTATGAATCGGCCGAGTCCGGTTATATCGTAGCATCTGCTGAGGCAGCTTCCATGGAGGAGGCCCGTCAGATGTGTCTGGCAAGTATCAAACGGCAGATCCTGCAATCGGTGGCGGAGAACATTGAGTTTTCCGATTCACATACCGTGAAGCAGACCACCGGCAATGAGCGCATTACCGAATTCCTTGACGAATATACCGCCGAAGGTTCTACCCGGGCGGCTTCGGTTCCTTTCATCAAGGGTATTTCCTTGTCAAAAGTAGACGGCTCGTATTGGGAGAAGCGGCGGGACAAGAAGACGGACGTCATAACTTATTGTTATGCCGTGCGTTATCCGTTCCCCGCATCCGAACACCGTATGCTGGTGATGGAATTCGAGAAACGCGATAAAGAGATGGAAGCGCTTGTTTCCGGATTGGAGAAAAGTATCGATACGGTAGAGTCTGTAGAAGAGATCAACCAACGTATCAATAAGTTGCGTCCGGCTATGGATTATTTCTTCGATAAGACCCGTCAGCAATGGGTGAATGGCGTGGCCGATAACTATCGTAAATTGCCGAACGCCATCATTGTTAAAGGCGAAGCGATCGATAATACGAATCATCGGGTAGCTTTGTGGCTGAACGGTAAGAAAATCAAAACCGGCGCCATGCCTAAGTTAACTTCAAACTGTGCGTCCAAGTTGAAAGTATCCCCTGAAGGCGATGACATGTTGATCACCTTCGATAACGAAGACTGTCTACCGGACGAAGTAAACGCTGTCGATGCAGTATTCCGTTTGCATGGTAAGATCCTTAAATATACCATTCATTTTGAAGCGCCCCAGGCAGATAAAGGCAAGAAAAGAACAAGACTCGGATATTGACCGGTACAATAGAAGATAAAGAATTGGGACGTCTGGTTGTGCGAGTTAATCCGCGTGCCAGGCGTTTGACATTCCGCACCAAGACAGATGCGGTTTATGTGACTGTACCTCCCGGTACGACGGCTAAGGAGGTGCGGCATGCTATCGAGTCCCTGAGGCGCAAGCTACGCGCGGCGCAACAACGCTTGCCCGACCAACGACGGATTGATCTTGATTTCCGTATAGACGCCCCTTTCTTTAAACTGTCGCTGGTGAACGGACAGCGTGATAAATTCCTTGCCCACTCTGAGTTGGGAGAGATGAAGATCATCTGTCCGCCAACGGCCGGTTTCGATGGCGAAGAGCTACAGGAATGGTTGTGTAAAGTGATCGAAGAAGCTTTGCGCCGTAATGCCAAGAACATTCTTCCTTCACGGCTATATATGCTTTCCAATCAACATAATCTATCCTACAATAAAGTGAAGATCAATTCCAGTCGCGGACGGTGGGGAAGTTGTTCGGCTAAAAAAAACATTAACCTGTCTTATTTTCTGGTACTGTTGCCACAACACCTGATCGATTATGTCCTGTTACATGAACTTTGCCATACCAAAGAGATGAATCATAGCGACCGCTTTTGGGACTTGCTCAACTCGGTGACAAACCAGAAAGCCTTTGAACTGCGCAATGAACTCAAAGGCTATAAAACGGAATTCTGATAGCCAAAGCCCATCCCCCACTCTTTCTCGGCGGTCTACCGGCTGTTCAAGAAAGAAGAGCGGTTTTAATCAGCCGCTTTTTATGTGTAGACCTGATCGACTTTCCCGAATGAGAGGCTGAAATGCTAAAAACAAATAAAAAGTGAACGAAGTTTCACTTTTTATTTGAAGATATGAAGTGAAATAAGTTAATTTTGCAATGTGAAATATAATAAGGAAGATATACTGAAGGTGGCTTTTAATGAGTTTATGGTCAACGGTTACGCCAGCCCTATCATTAACAGCCTACAGGAAAAGCTGGGCATGTCGCGGGGAGCGTTGTACCGTCATTATAAAAATAAGGATGAACTTTTCAGGAAGGTTGTCGATACCTATTTCTTTCACACGCTGGAACGCGTAACGGAGAATATCAATCCGAGTATGAAAATTCCCGAGTTGGTACGTTCTTTACGTAAAAGGCAACGGCTGATAGCTAAGCTCATCTCGACCAAAGGAGGGTCAGAGTTTACGTTCCTGAACTTTACGAATCTGATCATCCAGGCAGCGCGCTATTATCCGGGCTTTGACATTCGTTTCAAGAAAAGCCAGATCAATGTGGAAATGCATTGGAGAAAGGCGCTACGGAACAGCAAGGAAGCGGGCGAGATCCGTGAAGATGTAGATATAAATCTCATGAGCCGTCTTTTCACGAAGATCTATTTTATGGATACCAGAGAAGACTTTCCGGTAAGACCGAATGGGAAATTGAACGCACATACGGATGGACAAGATCAGTTTGTACTGTACTTATACGAAATGATGAAGAAATAGGCCGGATTATTTTTTTGTCCGTAAAGTGAACAGATATTCACATCCGGGCGCTTAAACAGCAATAAAGCGAGTAATAAAGAACCAAAATAACGTAACTTATAAAAAACAGTAACCATGTTTATCAATGCAATTGGTCAATTCGTACCTAAACACATGATTCAGAACAGTTATTTTACAGATCTGAACGGCCTCACAGACGAGTGGATCTACCAGCGTACAGGAATTAAATCGCGTGTCCGGGCCTCTTCGAAAGAAACCATCGAATATATGTGCAAGAAAGCAGTAGAGAGAGCGCTGCCGAAGTTGCCATACGATATAAGCGAAATCGGGCTGATCATCTTTGCATCATATACCCCATCGGATACGGTAGGAACGGTAGGGCACCTGATCCAACGGGAATTTAAGATACATTCGGCTAAAGTATTTTATATATCCTCGGCATGCTCGTCGGGGATTAATGCCATGGAAGCAATCAAATCGTACTTTGACTCGGGGCTGGCATCTAAAGCATTGCTGATCTGCGCGGACAGGAACTCTTCGTATTCGGACGATACGGATTCGGTGGCCGGACACTTGTGGGGAGATGCCGCAGTGGCCTACTTTTTCTCGAAAGAGTCTTATTCTCCGCAGGAAACGGAAATCCTGGCAATCAACACACAAGGGCTCGGACATATCGGACTGGGGCCTGAAGCCGTTAAATTGAACCTGCCTAAGGGAGGGTTACAGATGCCATTCGGGAAGGACGTATTTACCTACGCATGTACCTATATCGCGGACAATACGGAGAAGATACTGAAAGATAACGGATATGAAATACAAGATCTGTCTTATTTCATCGGGCATCAGGCAAATATGCGTATCCTGAAGAATGTGGCGCAACGTTTGGGCTTACCGGAGAAGAAATCGCTATCCAACATTGAACGGATGGGAAATACAGGGTCGGCGAGCGCGCTGTTGGTATTTGCCATGAACTATGACCGGTATGAAGATTCGGACCTGGTATGTATGTCGGTATTCGGAGGCGGATATTCCGCGGGCGCCTGCCTGATGAAAACAGGACGCAAATCGGAAGCGCCGTCAACGGCGGTTAAAAAGGCGATTTAAAACGGATTGTAAGATCGGGGAAAGACTTTATGAATGTTACTCTAAAGCAAATGGTCAAATATGGGCTGGTTGGTATACTGAATACGTTGCTGACCGCTGCCATCATTTGGATTTCGCTCTATATCCTTTCGGACCGGGACACTCCCGAATCTCCTTCCGCGTCCGTCATGTTTATAGCCAATTCCGCAGGATATCTGGCCGGCTTGATCAACAGCTTTATTTTAAACAGGAACTGGACGTTTAAAAGTAAGTCGGATTGGAAGCTCAGCTTACTTCGTTTTCTTATAGCCTTCGCCGTTTGCTACTGCTTGCAATTGGGTGTCGTTTTATGGCTCAACAGCCTGGAAATAATAACACCGGCATATATCTGCCAACTCGCTGGGATTGCGGTTTATTCGGTATTGAACTTCTTTCTCAATAAACATTACGCCTTTGGCGCCGGGAAGCCGATGAAGCGAAACATCAGAAACAACAGTTATAAATAGATCATGCATGAAAACACTTAATGTAATTATCCCATGTTATAACGAGGCGCTTGTTATCAGGGAAACATACGAAAGGCTCTCTTCCGTATTAAAGACAATAGATGGCGTTGAGCCTACAATTACATTTATTGATGATGGAAGCCGGGACGAAACGTTGGATATATTACGGGAAATAGGAGAAAAGGATGCGAGTGTCGAAATCATCGGTTTCTCCCGTAATTTTGGGCATCAGGCCGCTGTAACCGCCGGAATTAACCATTGCACGGCCGACATGGCCGTGATCATTGACGCCGATCTGCAAGATCCCCCGGAAATTATACCCGACTTGATCCGCTGTAAAGAAGAACAAGATGCAAACGTGGTATATTGCGTTCGCAGAAAAAGAGAAGGAGAAGGGCTTTTCAAGAAACTGTCCGCCAACCTGTTCTACAGGCTGCTCAATGCGCTTACCGAGGTGAAGTTCCCCGTCGATACGGGCGATTTCCGTCTGATAGACGCCTGTGTGATCAGGGAATTCAACAAGCTGCACGAACGGGGAAAGTACATTCGCGGACTGATCTCGTGGATCGGATTCAAGCAAGTTCCTTTTTATTACGAAAGGCATGCGCGTTTTGCCGGAGAAACCAAATACCCGCTGAAGCGAATGATAAAATTCGCCATGACGGCATTGCTCTATTTCTCAAAGAAACCGCTACAGATAGCTCTTGCCCTGGGAGTTTTAGCCGTACTGATCGGGTTGGTGTTGGCCTGCTGGTATTTCTTCGGCAAGCTTTTCGGCTTTACACACGCGGAAAGCGGATTTACCTCGACAATGATCCTTATCATTTTCTTCGGAGGCGTCCAACTCCTGACTATCGGGGCATTGGGACAATATATAGGCGTACTTTTCGACGAGATAAAAGGACGTCCCGAATATATCATCAAAGACCGGATAAATTTTAATAAGTAGTATAATATGCGACAAACCCTATCCCACAGTTCCTTCGGGAATTTATTCATTCTTGTGCTGCTCATCGCCACACTGAGTACGTTGCCCTGGATCGGCCTCGGCGAGTACTATACGAAAGGCGAACCGCGTGAAGCGTCGGTAGCGATATCCATGCTCGACGAAGGCAATTGGATATTACCGCATGTCTACGCAGATGAGATTGCATACAAACCTCCGTTTACCCACTGGATGATGGCTTTATGTTCGATGCCGGGCGGCGAGGTCACCCCCTTTACCTCCCGCCTCCCAGCGGCAATCGCCCTTATCATTATGGCCGGGTGTTGCTTCGGCTTCTTCAGGAAATTTATGGGGAAAGGCGAATCGCTCGCCGCTATTCTGGTATTTATTTCCTGCTTCGAGATTCATCGCGCCGGCATGACTTCGCGGGTAGATATGGTATTGACCGCCTTCATCGTATGCGGGCTGATCAGCCTGTTCCATTGGGCCGAAGAGAAGCAGTTAAAAGGATTGCCGTGGCATGTTCCACTGTTGTTGGGAGGCGCGGCGTTAACGAAAGGGCCGGTGGGCATTGTTCTGCCCCTATTCGTTTTCGGCGTCTATCTGTTACTTACCCGCCGGAAATTCGTGACGGTCGTTCTGAAGTGCACCATCGCCGGCTTACTCTCCCTGATACCGTTACTCGTGTGGTATTATGCCGCGTACCTGCAACAGGGGCCGGCTTTTCTTGATCTGGTTTGGGGAGAAAACTTCGGCCGTTTCTTCGGGAGCGATAATGCCAAGCTGCATTATGATCTGGGCCATGAACATCCCTTCTGGTATAACTTCATTTTGTTGGCGCTCGGATTCATGCCCTGGACGCTCTTCCCGCTCCTCTCCGTGTTCGCCGTTAAATCCGTACGCAGACGCCTCGGAAATGTATGGAGAAGCATCTCGCTGGAAAGAGGGAAGCTCTTCTCGCTGGTTTCCCTTTGCCTCATCATCCTCTTCTACTGCATTCCCATGAGCAAGCGGGGAACCTATCTGATGCCGGCCTATCCGTTTATCGCGGTCTTCCTGGGGCGCTACATGCACGCTTCCGTGACGAAGCGCGCCAAAGTAAATTACGCGTTTGGCATCTTTTGGGGAGTTATCACGGGCGTCCTGGCGCTATTGTCCGTATCCGCGCTATTGGGATGGATCGACCTGCAAGATGTTGCGGCGGGTTTCATTCGGAAAGACAAAACATTATTTCATGCGAACCTGATAGGAGAAGCCTTATCCACTCCGACGATCATATATATTGTTGCGTTAGCCGCGCTCCTGGCCCTGTCCGGCCTGCTGGCCGTTCAACTCCGGAACAAGAATCAGCGTGGAATCCTGTATGCCGTTTTCGGCGCCTGGCTAATGTGCAACGTATTCATGGACAGTGTGGTTCTGCCCGCGTTTAAAGACGGTACATCCATCAAACCTTTCGTTACCGGGATCGAGAACAAGTATCCGCTAAAGAAAGGGAACATGTATGTGGTGAACAACCTGCGTAAGTACGCAAACCTGTATGGAACCAATTTCTATCTGCGTAACGGCTTTATGAGTTTCGAAAACGAAAAGCCGGAAGAAGGCTACTTCTTTTCCACAGATAAAGATATAGAAAAGGTAAGAGATACCTATCGGGACTATCGCTTTGAACTGTTGGAAGAAAGCCCCAATCGCTTTAACGACACAAACGCTGTGGTGCAGTTGTACACGTTCGGAAAGGCCGGACAGGAGTGATACGCGTGCCTCCCTGCGGGAACGAATAAACCGCCGGATGCTGTGGTTACATCTTCAGACAGGCTTCGTCTTAACTTATAGTAATCAAAATCGATAAGCAGATGAAGAGATCCATGTTGTTTTTGTTGGTAACCGTTGTGGTTTCCAACAGTTTGTGCAGTTCTCCGAAGGAGAAGAATGACACGCAGTCGCAGGACAGCGAGCGATACAGAATTGCCGTTTGCGACTGGATGATATTGAAGCGTCAGAAAGCCGGCGCTTTCGAACTGGCGCGTAAAATTGGCGCGGACGGCCTTGAGCTGGATATGGGAAGTCTGGGAAAACGCGATTCGTTTGAGAACAAGCTTCGTGAACCCCACTTTCAGGAATTGTTTAAAGAAAAGGCAAAGGAGTTCGATATAACGTTATCTTCTATCGCCATGTCGGGGTTTTACGCCCAATCCCTTGTTGGTCGGGCCAATTATCTCGATCTGATCCGGGATTGCCTTCAAACCATGAAAGCAATGAAAGTGAAAGTCGCCTTCCTGCCGCTGGGGACGGAAGGCGATCTGGTGAAAAAGCCCGGTATACGCCCCGAAATGGTCCGCCGCCTTAAAGCAATAGGAGATATGGCGGCAAAAGAAGGGCTGACTATCGGAATCGAGACTTCCCTGGATGCTAAAGGAGAGATTGAATTGCTGAAAGAGATCGATTCGCCGGGAATAAAGATATACTTCAACTTCCAGAATCCATTGGTAGCCGGAAGAGATGTGTATGAAGAACTGCGCCTTTTGGGAAAAGAACGTATTTGCCAGATCCATTGCACGGATACGGACGGCGTAACACTGCCATACAATAAACGCCTGGACCTGTACAAGATAAAAGAAACGCTCGACGGGATGGGCTGGAGCGGCTGGCTGGTGGTAGAACGGTCGCGCGACGCCAACGATGTACGCAACGTAAAAGGAAACTTTAGCGCCAATGTCGCTTATCTGAAACAGGTGTTCTCCCAATAGAACGAACGACCTGTGTGATACATATCCCGCTGGGGAGGCCGCCACATCACGCACACGGCGAATTGTGGCGGCAATCCTGATGTGAATATAAAGAAGAGAGCTGTAAGACAAATCTTACAGCTCTCTTCCGATTAAGCCTTCTCCGACGGGAGAAGCTGATACGGTTTACTATCGGAATTATTCCGGCTGGCAATAGTAGTAATCGCCGTCTTGAATAGAGGTGTCGGTGGCGTTACCATTCCCGCTAGAATACATCCATCCGGCGTTTTGCTTTAACCAGTCATTTCCTTTAGTGGGGTTATAGAAGTCGTAATGGAGTGGATAGACATAGTACCAGCCTCTGAACGAGAATAAGTAATCGCGATCGGAAGCGCCGGAACCCGAGTCCATTCCATAATTGTGGCCCATTGTTCCTCCGACAGGATCTTCGGTCACAAGGCCGGCGTTTGTGTAGAACGCGTCTAACTTATCGAAAGCGGCATTGCGGTTCGCGTCACTCATATCGCGCGTAATGGCGGGAACAGCTCTTTTGTCTGCATTGCTTTCCAATGGGTCGCTCTCTGATCCCTGAGCCGTACTTAACTGGTACCCCCAGATCTCACCGGTATGTTTATATCCGTTTATCGGGAAAGGGTAACCCAACCGGGTAACGATATTATCCGCTTTGGTGTAGTTGGGCCTGCCATCCTTGCCGTCGTAGATCCTCCAACCTTG
>JAIRKY010000005.1 GCA_031259755.1 Mediterranea sp. (in: CFB group bacteria)
CCGGTAAGCCATGATGAGGTGAGACCAAGAGAAGCCTTGCCTTCACCCTTTATACCCGATAAAGAAAGCGTTTGAAGAAGGTAAAAGCAAGAAAAAGATTTTTACTGTGTAGAGAAGCAGCTTGAAGCTGCTTTTTTTGATGCCGCATGGTTCTCCTCCTCTCCTTTGAATAGGGCCGGAGTGAGGCTACAAGTGAGGGGCTTCCCGTATACGAAATGAAAATATATGTAAGAGAAAATGATTGAAAACAGGGCTGCTCATTAAACGTACGTTTAATGAGCACAAAAATATCTTTTTTATTTAAACCAAGCAAATTTTATAGCAATTAATTTTCAAGATCGCTTGTATCTCCTTTCCAGAGGGCGTTTCGGACAATGTTACACATGAGTTGAAAACAGCTTTTTCTAATTCTGAACAGAGGTTCAACCTACCCTGAAAAGGCTGCTCATTAAACGTACGTTTAATGACGCAAAGATATTTTATATTCATTCGTATATCTTAAATGACAAAACAATATTTATTACTCAACACGTAAATGCTATGATGAAAGCTCTTTTAAACAGATCTCAGCGAAAGCTGTTAGGCGTTTTATGTTTACTGTTTTGTTTGTCGGGATATGCCCAACAGACAAATGTTACCAATTCGGCAGCTACTCGACAACAACCCTTATCAAAACGTACTTTGGCCGGGGTTGTAATGGATGCTTCTACCGAAGAAACCTTGATTGGCGTAAATGTGAGAGTGAAAGGTGCGGACGAAGGGGTCATTACCAATGTCGAGGGCCGGTTTTCTCTGGATGTTACCAGTAACACCGAGTTGATTTTTTCTTATGTCGGATATAAAACCCAGACACGACTCGTTGGTGACTTGGGGGTGATGACCGTTAAAATGGAATCCGACAACGAAATACTCGACGAAGTAGTAATTGTGGGAGCCGGTACCCAGAAAAAGGTATCGGTAACAGGATCCATCTCTACCGTGAAAGGTTCGACCCTGAAGGCTCCATCTTCTTCATTGACAAGCGCACTCGCCGGAAAACTCTCGGGCATTATATCCATAACCAACAGCGGTGAACCCGGTTCGGTTTCCGAATTTTATATTCGTGGTGTAAATACGTTCGGTGGACGCGCTACTCCGCTTATCTTACTGGACGGAGTAGAAATATCAACGACTGACCTGAATCGTATTCCCGCAGAAACTATTGAAAGCTTCTCTTTACTGAAAGATGCCTCGGCTACAGCTATTTACGGCAACCGTGGCGCCAATGGCGTTATGCTGATAACAACCAAAAGCGGTGAAGCAAACACGAAGGCCAAAGTCAATGTATCGTTAGAGGCTTCTTATTTCAAACCGATGAACCGGGTTGAATTTGCTGATGGAGCTACTTACATGCGGAAATATAACGAAGCAATACAGGCCAGGAGTTCACAACAGATCACCAATCCCCGATATACTGAAGAACAAATACTGAATACGGCAAACGGAGTAAATCCTTATATGTATCCGGACGTAAACTGGTACGATCTGATCTTTAAGGAAGGAAATTATAATCAACGGGCTAATATCAACGTACAAGGAGGAGATTCCCGTGTCATATACTTCATGAGCCTGCAAGCCAACCACGATACCGGTTTGCTTAATGCCCGAAAAGATTATTATTACGATAGCAATATTAACAACTGGGAATATAATTTCCAGAATAATATTTCGTATAAGCTGACCAACACAACAACAGTAAATCTGAGAATGATGGCGCAGATCGGGAATAAGAAAGGCCCCAACTACGCTACCTCCGATCTGTATAACATCACGATGCAGGCCAATCCGGTAGCATTTCCGGCTTATTTCCCGGAACAGGACGGAGACGACGGATTTATACGCTTCGGTAATACTGAAATTAAATCCGGTGTGGTCGGACAAAATCCGTATGCATATTTGATGAGTTCGTTCAAAGAAACCAATTACAATACGCTGAATACCTCGATAAGTATTGACCAGAATTTAAACTTCATTACCCAGGGGCTTAGTTTGAAAGCTTTGGTGAACTTTAAAAACTGGTCGGAATCAGCTTACAATCGTTATATCAGCCCTTATTACTACCGGGTAAAAGATGGTTCATATAATCCGGACACAGACGAATATGATCTTGAATTACTACAAACAGGAGATGAATATGTCACCCAGTCGGATATCGGGAAAAGCGCCGATCAAACGTTTTACTTCGATGCCCGTTTAGACTGGAAACGAAGTTTCAGCAACCATAACCTGTCGGCGATGTTGATGTATATGATGCGCGAATATCGCAGTGGTGTGTTGCCCAATCGTAACCAGGGATATTCCGGCCGTCTGACTTACGACTATGCCAATAAGTATTTGGTTGAATTCAACTTTGGTTATAACGGTTCCGAACGCCTGGCCGACGGTTATCGTTTTGAACTTTTCCCTGCCGCTTCACTCGGTTGGGTCATTAGTTCCGAAGAGTTCTGGGAACCCATAAGTAGCTATGTAAATCATCTTAAGATCAGAACTTCTTACGGCCTGGTTGGTAGCGACGAGTTTGACACTTCCGCTCCACACTTTCTGTATCAGAACAATGTCGGGATCGGCACTGCCCATAACTACTGGACAGGACTTCCAACAAATGAGGTCTCCAAAAGCGGCCCCGGATTCTACGTTTTGGCCGTACAGGATGCCGGATGGGAACACGTTAAAAAGTTTAATCTCGGCATTGATCTCTCCCTGTTCAACCAACTGAATGTTACTTTTGATTATTTCAATGATTATCGCGACCGGATCCTGATGGCGCGCGCCTCGTGGCCGAACATGTTGGGTTATTGGGGATCATTGCCCTGGAGTAACATCGGCGAGGTTAGAAATCATGGCCTTGAACTGAGTGTGAACTGGACACGGCAATTCGGTAAGGACTGGTATGTAGATTTACGTAGTAATTTAACCTTCAACCAGAATGAGTATAAATATGTAGACGAACCGGATTATCCTTACGTCTGGCAAACAAAAACCGGAAAACCACTGAACACCTTGACAGGTTATGTGGCTGAAGGACTCTTTGACAGCGAAGAAGAGATAGCGAACTGGCCGGATCAGTCTCAGTTGGGTGCCAGCATCAAACCGGGTGATATCAAATATCGTGATATAAATGGCGATGGAAAGATTACAACGGAAGATCAGGTCATGCTATCTCCTTACGGAGACATTCCCTGCATTCAGTATGGGTTAGGGGTGAATATAATCTATAAAAAGTTCGACTTTGGCGTATTCTTCAACGGATCGGCAAAACGTAAGATCATGATCAACTCCGGATACGCTCCGTTCCTTTCAGGCGGTGGCGATGGTATAACATACGAAACGGCGGAACGTAACCTGATGCAGTGGATTGCCGACGGGCACTGGTCGGTAGATAACCCCAATCCGAATGCCATTTATCCCCGTTTAGGAACAACAAATGCTGATATTTCCAACAATACGCAATCCAGTTCGTTCTGGGTGCGCAACGGAAACTTTCTGCGATTCAAGACTCTCGAATTCGGTTATCGTTTCCCGTTCGGCCGCGTTTACTTTAGCGGAGACAATCTGGCTGTATTCAGTCCGTTCAGGTTATGGGATCCGGAACTTGCCTGGAACGCTTATCCCCTGCAACGTGTTTTCAACTTGGGCGTTCAATTAACCTTTTAAAAGAATACATTAACTTATACCAAAAGAAGAAGTATGAAACGAATACATAAAATAACCCGGATAATGCAGACCTTGCTGATATCCTGCTGCCTGCTCACCTCATGCGACTATCTGGATATTATCCCGCCCGCTCAGCCGGATTTTGATGACACAATGAAAGATGAAGCGGCTACACTGGCCTTCTTATACACTTGTTATGGTTACGTGCCTCGCGTACAACCTTTCGATTTTAAATCGTTTGAACAATCCGCCGATGAGATCGTAGCTCCGAAAGACTTTGACGATTGGCAACAACAGATGGCATGGGGCAGTATATCTCCTTCTTATACCAACAGTTGGGGAGGGGATGACATGAATATATGGACTCCAAGCTATAACTGGTTGGGGTATGTTCATCATTTCCTGAGCCTGATCGATGTATTGCAACCTGTTGGTGTGACAGAAGATGACAAGAATCAGTATAAAGCGGAATGTTACTTCCTGCAAGCTTATTACCACTTCCGTGTGTTGCAGGCTTTCGGCCCGTGTCCGATCATTCCGCAGAAGGTGGATCCGAATATTACGAACAGTGAAATACCGGGGCGTTCGCATTTTGATTACTGTGTGGATTATATCGTTGGTAAGCTGGACGAGGCGGCAGCCATACTCCCTCCCACACGTGCCGTCGAAGACCTGGGTCGCGCCACTTCTACCATCGCCAAAGGCTTGAAAGCCCGTGTGTTGCTTTACGCCGCATCTCCGTTGTGGAACGGTTCTTTCTCTAATCCCAATTGGAAAAACAAGAATTTTGAAACGGAAGGGTATGGTCAGGAACTGGTAAATACCGGTTACGATCCTGAAAAGTGGGAGCGTGCCTTAACGGCTTGCCGGGAAGCTTTAACAGCGGCCAAAGCTGCCGGACATGAATTGTTTGATATTGCAACAGCCAACGCAAAAGCTAACCGCGACGGACTTGGCCTTCCATTCGTTCCGGGTAAGGAAGAAGATACGGATGAGAACCGAGAATTTAAAGAACGTGTCCGTATGTTCCAGTATTTGAGTACCGCTCACGAAGGCGACAACAACAAAGAGATCATCTGGGGACAACGCATCGATTCCGATGGCAATAACGGAGGAGAAGCTACTGAGTCCCGATTGCCGAACCGGGTTGTAAAAAGAAGCAACGGACAGTGGTGGGGAGGATGGGGCTCTCTGGCGCCAACTTTGTATACTGTACAGCGCTTCTATACCGAGAATGGAAAATTACCGGAATTAGATGAAGACTTCTATCCCGAAACCGAATGGTATACACGTTTTTATGAAGGCGCTACAAGCCCTTCGCTAACTACCGACAGGCTGGACGATGAAAATGTAAAGAACGACATTATCAAGTTGAATTCCAAACGCGAAGCCCGGTTCTATGCTTGGATCGCATTCGACGGAGGTCAATATACCCAGAAAATTAACGACGGAAACTCACTTTGGATGAACTTCAAAAACACAAATACCAATGGATGGAGAGCTTCCGATTCGCGTAACGTTGCAGGAACAGGCTATCTTTCAAAGAAGTTCATCGATCCGAATATACAGTACCGTGCAGATGGAAACCGGAGTTTCAGTGCAACGAGACGTCCATATATTCGTCTGGCGGAACTGTATCTGAACCTGGCCGAATGTCATGCCGCACTGGGCAATACGGGAGAAACGCTTAACAATCTGAACGAAATACGTCGCCGCGCCGGATTTGAAGATTTGACAACGAGTGATATAACAGCCGGAATGTCGCTGACCGATTGGGTGCGCAACGAACGTTTCGTGGAATTGTTTGAAGAAGGACACCGTTATTACGACCTGCGCCGCTGGACAATTGCTCCTGAAAGGCTTAAAGCGGGCACTCGCTATGGGCTGAATGGTCGTGCTCTCAATCCCACTTTCGAAGAATTCAATACACCCGGTTTGATTGACCAACCATTCAAATGGGACGACAAACTGTATTTACTTCCCATTTGGTCAAGAAGTGATATGGACGAACTTTACAGTAATCCTCAGTTAGTACAAGCTCCTGGTTATTAATCATTTTAAAACAATGTATCATGAAGATAAAAGTATTATTGTTAGTAGGATGCCTGGTTTTCCTGAGCGCCTGCAACGATTCGGATTATGATTTAGATAAACTGGTACCGGAAGAATATCATAAAATAGTATATGTGAACAATAGTGGAAAACAGGAATTGACACTATTCAATACAGACGAAGACAATAAATATACGCTTTCGGTCATTAAATCGGGAAGTGAACCCAACCAGACTGCCAGTGCAAACATTCATGTGCTGACACAAGCTGAACTTGACGATAAGTACAGTATCCCGGAAAGTATAAATTATAAACCGATAGGCGAAGATTGTTATCTCCTGCAAACAAACAAGTTGGAATTTTCGCTTACCGACAGATATAAAACAGTCGATATCTCTCTAAAGCCTCAGAAGGTGAAAGCTTTCATCGAAAGCGAACCGTCGGTCCTATGGGTCCTACCTTTGCGTGTTGTCAGCGAAACCGATTCGATCAATGCTGAAAGAAATGATATGATCCTGATCTTGAAAGATGTCATCATGCCTGCACTTGGATTTGTTGACGCATCTGTTGAACTGAGAAATTACGATTACGGAAAAGCCTCCAACATTTCAGAAGAAATTGCGATCGGTCTTGATACGGATAATAAATGGGATCTGGAATGGGAGTTAGAAGCAGACAATGCCTATGTGGAAACTTATAATGCTGCTAACAGCACCATTTTCAAACCGTTGCCTCAGGGAAGTTATACCATACCGGAAACCATGCAACTTACGAATGGCGCTACAACTACCCAATTCTCAGCTAACATAAGCGGTGACCAGTTGGAACCGGGTGATTATATGTTGCCTATACGGATTAAGAATGTTTCTCTCTTTGAGATTTCATCAACCAAAGGCGTATATCCATTAGCGATCCGCATTTTAGGTAATAAACTTGACCGTACAGGCTGGACGGCCGAAGCCAACACACAGGAATCGACTGGCGAAGGAAGCGGAAATGGGGTCGCCGGATGCATTCTGGATGATGAACTCTCCACATACTGGCACTCACAATGGCAAGGTGGAAACCACTCTTTTCCGCATGAATTGATCATTGATGCGAAAGAAGAGTACAGTTTCACACAAATAGCCATGGCGCAAAGACAACACGGTACTTACACAGATACGCGGGCAGGTGAATTTTATGTAAGTTCTGATAAAGAAAACTGGACGAAAGTCGGAAACTTCGTCATGGAGAAAGTTCTTGAACCACAGATGTACGGAGTTACTTCGATGAAAGGACGCTACATCAAAATTAAGATTACCGAAGGTTACAGAGATCTTAATTGTTCGTTGTCTGAGGTATACGTTTATGGGTTAAAATAGAAGTTATATGGCAATCAAAGCCACCATTACCATCCCATTACATACAATATAAAGAGAGAGCATCCGCCACCATCTATCCGCCGGGCGACGAAGGCGCGAAGGTAGTGATGAGCGGTACGCATCGCTCTATAAATCAACTACCGACAAGCTTGTCGGCAGATAACCGATAAGCTTGTCGGTAGTTAACCGATAAGCTTGTCGGTAGATAACCGATAAGCTTGTCGGTAGGTAACCGATAAGCTTGTCGGTAGGTAACCGATAAGCTTGTCGGGAGTGAGCCGATAAGCTTGTCGGGAGTGAGCCGATAAGGTTATCGGTAGGTAAAACAGCTACTACCTGCATCCTTTGGACAGATTATGGAGAAGACCCCCTCCGCCCTTCGGGCGCCTCCCCCTTGCAGGGGAGGCATTGCGGCCGCTCACTCCTTAAGGAAGGAAGAATAGAAAACGCTTCCCACGGAACCGCCGAACAGCGGCGATGGCGTCTACACCGATCCGAATACGTAATGGATTAAGCGGGAGACCTTCCCGATGCCAAGCAGGAGACCTTCCCGATACTAAGCAGGAAGGTCTCCCGCTTTTTTACTCCTTTCTCCACTCCGTTAAAGCTAATAATTCCGTACGTTCGCCCTGGAAATAATCTACGAAGATCCGAAAGTAAATAAATTCACTATCTTGCATCTCAAAAAAAGCTTCACTACGAAATGTATAGTGTACAAGTTGATGATAAAATTCAATCCCTGCACCAAAAATCAATCCTATGCAGGAAT